>JANOHH010000571.1:0-4269 GCA_031406395.1 Verrucomicrobiota bacterium
GCGGAGCGCTCGCGAGCGACCCCGAAGGCATCAATTGGGTGGCCGAGGCCATCGCGGCTTACAACTGGGCGCAGACCAACACCCTGGCCGGCGATGAATCCAAGACGGACCCGACCCTGCTAAAAAACCCGCGCGCCTACGCGGCGGCCGCTCTGTTTCGTGTCACGGGTAATACGAATTATCAGAACCAGTTCACGACCGATGAGAGCAGTGTGACGGCGAGCACCGTGTTGGATCAGGGGGAAACCAGCTTTCCCGTGATGCTCTACGCGCTCGGCGGCGGCACCGCGACCTACAATGCGACGACGCGAAACCGGATGCGGTCAAGCGTCCTCGCCACGGCGGATGAATACGGCATCAACACTCCCGCCAAGCGTTCGTTGCGTTGGGGCGGCAATTTTTATATGCCCATGCTCGTCGGCCAGCAGACCACGCCCAACGTGCTCGAGGTAGCGGTCGGCTACGCGGTGGCCAAGACCAGCAACCCGACCAAGGCAACCCAATACCTCGGCAGCCTCTACACCACCGCCGATTACTTTCTGGGCGGCAACTCGCTAAACATGACTTGGGCGACCGGCTTGGGATCGCGCCACCCGAATCAGGTTTTCCATATTGATTCGTGGTGCGTCGGCTACCATCCCGGCATGATTCCGTACGGCCCGTGGCGCACCGAAAACAGCAATCCTACCTGGGTCACCGACCACGATTTTCCAAATCTAACCGTCTATCCGTCCGTCGCCAATTGGCCGGGCAACGAGCGTTGGCATGACAACCGTTGGTCGCCCCTGAGCAGCGAATTCACCATCAGCCAGACCATCGCGCCCTCCGCGGCCCTCTTTGGCTTCTTGTGCGCCCCGGGCCCGGACGCCCCTGCGGCCCCGCCCAAAGTCAAAGTTTCCATCACCAACACCCAGAGCAACGCCGTGCTGGTCACCTGGCCCGCCGAAGCCACCGGCGGCCTGGTCTTGCAACAAACCAGCAATCTCTTCCCCGGCACCGATTGGTCACCCGTTCCCCAACTCCCTGCGGATGACGGCATCAATAAGAGTGTGGCCGTAACTCCCGCCGCGGAAATACAGTACTTCCGGTTGAAGTGGCCTTGACCGCTGGAAGCTTGCCCGGCTTTGCCGCTGGCCTATCCTCTCTTGCATGAGAATTTCAACCTTCTGGCTGCTCGCTTTTTCTCTGGCCGCTTCCGCACCTGCGGCAGAAACACAAACGCTCAAGCTCTGGAATGGATCGCCGCCATTGGCTACGCTCAACGACAAACCGGAAGCTTACCTCCCGCTGGATGCCGGCATGGACCCGGACATCACGCGCTTGGGGAACGTTTCCAAACCATCGTTGACGGTGTATCACCCGCCGGCTGGCAAGCGCAACGGCACGTGCGTCCTGATCTGCCCGGGGGGCGGTTACTATATTCTGGCGATGAAGCACGAAGGCACGCAGGTCGCTGAGTGGTTGAATTCGCTTGGCGTGACTGCGGTGGTGCTCAAGTACCGCGTACCGGCGCCAAAGGGCGAACCCGCCCAGCTTCGCCCGCTGCTGGATGCACAGCGCGCCATCTCGCTGATCCGCTCCCATGCCAATGACTGGGGCGTGGATCCCAAACGAGTTGGTGTGCTCGGCTTTTCGGCCGGTGGCCATCTGGCGGCCTGGCTGCTATGCGATGGCAATCGCCGCGCGCAAGGTTACCCGCCCCTAACCAACGAACCGTCCTGCCGGCCGGACTTCGGGATGTTGATTTATCCTGCGTACTTGTCGGGAGGCGAACGAGAGCGGGAGCAACCGGTCATCCGCGCCGTAGAAAAGCCCGGCCCCGTTTTCTTCGTCCATGCCGCTGACGACAAACTCGGGCCGGAGAACAGCATCGAGTTTTTCCTCGCGCTGAAAAAAGCCGGCGTCCCCGGTGAGCTGCACGTTTTCCAACAGGGCGGTCATGGTTTTGGCATGCTCAAGCAAGGCAAGCCGGCGAACGACTGGCCGGCGCGCTGTGCGGAGTGGCTGCGCACTCAGGGTTGGCTGGAACCCAGATAACCGCGCCGAGGCCCGCAATGGCTTGGAGAACTCGGTCGGCACCGACCAAGCCTGCTCTTGGATCGGATGGACGGAATCGAGTCATTCCCATCGTCCCGCCAAGATGAATATTCCCGCCAACGCCATCGCGATGCTCACTTCCAGCCCCGTCATCTTCGCGGCCGGCGATCTTTCGGCTCCGCGCTTTTGCGAACTGCGTATTGACTCCGTGCTGCCTGGCGAACCCGCCATTTTCCGTAATTGCTGGCGCAATTTTGCGGTGCCGATCGATGAGTGCCACGGTTTGCAGAGGGTCGGCTGGCAGGTGACAGCAGTGCCGCGATTCAGAAATCGATTGGCGACGTTCACCAAGACAAGGCGCGGCAGCGCGTGGTGCAGGAAACGGAGGCCACCGGCAAACCGCGTTCCGGCTTCACCACGTACAAACTCATTCCGATCGATTTCTCTTCTCCTAAATCAATTGACTCGACTTTCCACCCGTGGAGCAGCTCCACGATCGGCGCCACAGAATCCATGGGTCTGGGCTAGATCTGACTTCAGCCCGGCGGCGGCGGCCGGATCCAGAAAGAGATGGGTTTCCGGGTGCAGCTGCAAGAACGAGGCGGGACAGCGATCGCTCACCGGACCTTCCACCATGGCCTTGACGGCGGAGGCTTTGTGGTCACCGTAAGCGAGGATCAAAGCGCGCCGCGCGGCGATGATGGTCTTGAGTCCGACCGTGACGCCCTGATGGGGCGCGAATTTGCCAACGAACCATTTCCGATTGGCCTCAATGGAAGCGAAATCCAAATCCAAGACCCGCGCGGTGGAGTGAGGCAAACTGCCCGGCTCGTTGAACCCCAGGTGGCCGTTCTGTCCCAGGCCCAGAACAATCACATCCAAGCCACCATTTTTATTGATCTGCTGCTCCTGCCGCAGACAGCTTCCGAGCGCTTCGGCCTGCAGCGAACTCACCGGGAAAAATTGCGCGACTGGAATTCCCCAGGCGTTGGCCACTAGCGCCCGCAACAGGTTGGCGCAATTGCGCGGCTCTTCCAGCGGCACGCCGACATATTCGTCCAAGGCGAAAACGTTTAGATGACGCAAATCCAATCCGCGCACGGCAATGGATTGATAAAGCTCAAGCGGCGTGTTGCCACCGGCGACCATGAGGTTGCGGGTGCCCGGACTGGTGAGCCAACGGGCCAGGCAATCGGTGGCGGCAACATTCGCTTGGTGCTCAGTCGGAAGAATTTGAATTTTCATTGGTTTCAAAAATTTGATGCTTATTGGGTTCAACCAGCTGCGTCCTCAATTCACAAGCAAACGGAAGTAGCGCGCCGTTCGATCAATCGGAATAACCACCGGGTTTCCTGGCGGAGCGGGACTCCAAGCTGGCCCCGTCAAGCTATCGCTCGTCTGAAGCACGGCTCCGGACACCGCCGCCGGCCAACTGACTTGAACATTTGTCCCACTGACTTGGATTGTCAAACGCGGTTGGATTGGCGTGACGGAGGCGTAGGTGGAGCCAAAACGGATTTCATCCACCAGCGGCCCTGGCGGCGTGTAGGACGCGCCGCCCCAATCACCCGCGTTGACCCCCACGGCGTTAAACGTCATCTGGCCATTGACTGTACGGGTGAGAGCCGGAGTTGACGGCAAAGCCGACAGCAAAGGATTCACGAACAGATCAAAGGCGGTCGTGGTTCCATTCTGGGCGATGCGCAGAACAATCAGCCCGTTGGTATGATAACCCACAGCTGACGCCCCACTCGCCGCACCATCCAATCCGAGAAAGCCGCTCCCGCCAGTCTTGCCGATATAGAGTCGCTCATCGCCCCAGCCCGTAATGCCATGGAAGACCGACAAGCCGTAAGCACCCACACTGTTGTTCATGTTTCTGAAGTCAAAAACGAAACTCAGGTAATTGGTGGTGTTGAACCCGCCGTAAACATTTGATCCGATCAATTTGGTCGGAATATTCGAAAATTGATTCCAGTCATTTGGGAAGACCAAGGAATTCCCTCTGACGAGGAGCACGTTGCCCGTGGCATCAGTGTAGGTCAGGCCGGGAAACCTTACCTGGCTGATGTTTCCACTACTCCAACCACCCAAAGTGCCAAGGGGACCTGCGGCGTATTCAAACCCGTCGTAAAAAATGACGTTGGCTGGCAAGGGCGTCACCAATACCAGATGCACGCTGTCGCTCGTGACCTGGTTGGTGCCGTCGCTGACCACCACCTTGTAAAGGAC
>JANOHH010000744.1:0-1278 GCA_031406395.1 Verrucomicrobiota bacterium
TGGTCGGCGCGATGACGTCGGCGGTCTGCGGCGGCGTGAGCGTCGGGCCATAGGCGGCGATCTCATTCAGAAACGGTTCCGTGTAACTCTGCAATCCGGTCCACACCGCCGCGACGCGCACGACCCGGGCGGATTCGCCGGCGAAAACACTTTGGAAAATGCGCCAGCCCTGGCAGAAGCGGCGGGCGTTGAACTGTGGCTTGCTGAGGCTGAGCGCATTGGCCTGCGCTTGGGCCCAATTGCCTTGCGAGAAACTGTCGCCGTTCGACCAGATTTCGTTCGAGTACTCGACGAAGACCTGCCGGTTCGGGTTGAGCGGCGGATAAACCGGATTGGCCACGAGGTTGGTATAGGGATCCACGCCGTCGCTGCCGAAGCGGATGAGTTGCGCGAAGCGGTTGATGAAATCATCCGTGGCGAGGTGCGGCAAATTGACCCACAGATCGCGGCCCGCGGCGTTCGCCAGCGCGACCATGTGTTCGAAAGCGACGCCCGTGCCGCGATCGCCGCCGAAGCCCGTGGCCGGTGCGCGTCGATTCAGGACGCCTTGCTGAAACACGTGGCGCGGCGAGCGGCGATCCGCCCAGTCGCGTTGCGGACTGGAGTTGCTGTCGATCCAGTCCATGAGCCGGAGGAACGCCCACGGTGCGTCGCCGAGTCGCGCGAGGAACGTCGGATGAAAAAGCTGGTTCTCCAGCGACTGATTGTCCGGGTCGGCGGGATTGGGCAGCCAGACCTTGAGGTCCGTGATGGGATTGCTGGCGTTGATGTCCTCGACCGTGAGCGAGTCCATCCGGCTGCCGCCGCTGAACCGATACACGCGCCGGCCATTGACGAGGCGGCCGGTTTGAGCGCCGGAAGATTCCGCGGTGAGGTAGGTGCCGCCGTTGGCGCGAATGTCGGCGTCGCCTTGCCAGGTGATGACAATTTTCCCCCGCGCGAGCAGCGTGCGGTCGGGCCAGGTGGCGGGACGCGGACTGGGATTGGCGTGGAGCGCGAAAACGACGGCGCGAAGTTTTTTGCCGAGATTGAGATACTTGGGCAGGCCGTTCGTATCGAACTGAGGATTGCCTTCGAAAAACACCGAAGTGCCCCACTGTCCGGCGCCGTATTCCAACCAACCTTCACCGGCCCATAAGGCATTGGCGAATGCCGGGCGACTCCAGTAGGCGTTCCCGCCCAGCCCCAGCCCGACTTCCGTGAGCGTGGACGGATCAAAGGCGCGCGCGTTCAACGCGCTGCCCAAGAGCAAAGCCATCGCCATGACCACGCCGCCGG
>JANOHH010000761.1:0-1731 GCA_031406395.1 Verrucomicrobiota bacterium
GTTTGCATATTGTTGTCCCCGCAACTGCCGGGCTTTTTTGGCGGCTCCGTTACGGTGTCGAAGCATCAACGTGAACCCTGCGTGGCGTCAACGTACTTCGCCGCGGGGTTGAAGAACCACTCCAGGTTATGATCCTACCCGGATCCAACCTCGGCCAATTCCGCCGCTCTGCGCTGGCATGAAAACTTCTCTGATTCCCTTCGCCGCCAAGGGAAAGCGGTTCAAACGTCATGGCTTTGCGGGCTGCCACGCGAACACCGCCAGCGCCTCGCTACCTCGGCAGCTACTTTGTAAGCCGGCGCGCAGACAATCAGCGCTTCTTGTTTTGTCGCCAACCCACACCGCCAACCCCCACGGCTGACAGTCGCCGATGATTGTTGGATAAATTTCTCTGCCGAAAAACCGGCGGGCTAGGGTTGGGCGGCAATTTGAAAGCTGCTTTTCAGGTAGATATGCTGACCGCGCAACGCGATGCCGTGACGCATGGTATTGGGTTCGGGAATCATATGGTCGGGGCGGGGTATAATACTGGGAATCTCGGGGAAGCCGTAGATCGTAGAAGCGGCCTCGAACGTGATGGCAGCGCCCGGCGTTGTTTCGAAGGTTACCGCATAACCTTCGCTCGGCAGCAGGGTGAAGGACAACGAGAACGGGTTCTCCGTCGCCGGTACGGCAATACCTTCCACCGTGGCGGCCGTGATCGCGGGGCCTTGGGTTTGATGGAGGCGTACCTCAAATGGATAGTCACCGCTGCGCAGATTCGCCGTCACACGGCGCTTGCCCTCTACGGTCTCGTCCTTGATCACCTCGCACTGGATGCCGCGCAGCTTTGCCGCGACGGGCGCGGGCGCGCGCAAAAAGTGATTGCCCCGTCTGCCCGGCAGAATGTCTTCAATGGTCGCGCGGGCGCCCTCGGGAAAGAACTGTTTCGTCCATTCGTCCACGCCTACGTCTTCGCTGAGCCACCAGGCTTCTCGGGTATCCAGGTTTGCCACATAAGTCACGGAATTCACGAGCGGACGATCTTTGCTCGGCTGGCTGCGCCGGATGCCCGGGACCAACATAGCCAGCGCAAGCATCGCCGCCCCAAGAAAAAACCCTCCTGACCGCCGGACCCGCCCGAGCAACGTCAACATCGGCATGAGATTGAGCATCAGCAGGACGACCAGGAGAGCCAGTAGCGGAGCACCCAATAGGTTGATCATCCACATCAACCCCAGCCATCCCGGAGGCAGCAGGCACAGCGCCGGCGTGGCGAACAGCGTCGCTCCCAGCAAAGGCAGAGGCCCGGGGCCGGGCTCGCGCTTGTCCAAATAGAGCAGCGCGAGCCCGAACGCGCCGAACAATACGGGCCACATGAACAGGTAGCTGCCGCCGGGGAAAAACATAGCCAGCCCTACCAGCACTGGACACAGCCACGTCATAGCGGCGGCCTGCAGGTCTTCGGCGCGAATCCGGCGGCTGGCGGCGACACAGATGAGCCCGGTGATCGCCAGCGCCATAAGTCCGATGGCATAGCAGGAAAGGTTACCGTCGTACAGGGCCCGCGGTTCCGGGACGTAGGTAATCTTGACCGTGTAGAGGTGGACCATGTTTTTGTAGCCGAACACGGCGGCGAACATGGCGAGCGCCGCCCCAACCGAAGTCACCGCTGCCGCTGGAAACAGCAGCAACGCCTTGATATACCCGCCGGCGGTAATCCGCTGCTTCACGAAGCCCACCGCCACGACC
>JANOHH010000830.1:0-1313 GCA_031406395.1 Verrucomicrobiota bacterium
GAAAATCTCCGACACCGGACCGATCAAGCTGCTCGCCGATCAACTCGAGCATAAACCCTGGGCCGGATTTCATTTCGAAGATCTGATCTTCCCGCTCTTCGTTTTCATCATCGGCGTCTCGCTCGTTTTTTCGCTGACCAAAACCATCGCGCAGTCGGGTCGGCGGACGGCAGTTCTCCGCATTCTCCGGCGTTCCGCCCTGCTCTATCTTCTGGGCATCCTCTACTACGGCGGCCTTTCCACTCCGATTGAGAAGATCCGGCTGCTCGGCGTTCTCCAACGTCTCGCGCTCTGCTATCTCTTCGCCAGCCTCCTGTTCTGTTATCTCAAGCCCAAGGCCCTGGTCGGCGTTTGCGCCGGAATCCTGATCGGCTACTGGGCGCTCCTGTCGTTCGTGCCCGTCCCCGGCCACGGCGCCGGTAATTTCGCCGAAGGCATGAATCTGGCCAATTACCTGGACAAATGTTTGCCGCTGCGCAAATGGGATGGCGATCACGATCCCGAGGGGCTCCTGAGCACGTTGCCCGCGATCGCCAACTGCCTGCTCGGCGTCTTCGCCGGCTTGCTGCTCCAGAACGCCGCCGTACCCGATCGGAAAAAAGTCCGTTACCTGATCGCCGGCGGTATCGCCTGCCTGGCCGTGGGCTGGCTCTGGCATCTCAACTTTCCTGTCATCAAGAAAATCTGGACCTCTTCCTTCGTCCTCGTCGCCAGCGGTTACAGTTGCCTGCTGCTCGCGGCGTTTTATCAGGTCATTGATGTCTGGAAATGGCAGAAGTGGGCGCTGCCCTTCGTCTGGATCGGGGCCAACCCCATCACCATCTACTTCGGCGGCCGCTTCATTGATTTCGAGGGCCTCGCGAAACTCCTGGTCGGTGGCGAGATAAACCACATCTTCGGGCGCTACGGCGAACTGGTGCTCGCGCTGACGACGCTGGCGCTGGGCTTTTGGTTCCTGCGCTTTCTCTACCAGCGAAAAATCTTCCTGCGCCTCTGACCCATCCGCCGGCAGCTTTTCATTGATCCAACGGACTTTTCACCCCCAGCCCGGGCTTCTGCATTACATGCGTGTAAATCTGCGTCGTCGCCACGTCCTTGTGACCCAGTAAATCCTGCACCGTCCTGATGTCCGCACCCGACTCCAACAAGTGCGTTGCAAACGAATGGCGCAGCGTGTGGCAAGTCGCCCGTTTGGCAATCTTCGCCTGCCGCACCGCTGCTTTCATCCCGCGCTGCAACGTATCTTCGTGCAAGTGATGCCGCAGCCAGGCGGGATGAGCGTTCCCGCGCGACCGTGCCAAACCCGCCGCCGG
>JANOHH010000850.1:0-5117 GCA_031406395.1 Verrucomicrobiota bacterium
CGACGCAGATCCTGCAGCGCGACCGGCACGCGGAGTTCATGACCACGCTGGCCCAGGTCTTGACCGCGTCATCATCCGCCACGTTGACGGCATAGAACTCATGCGGGGCACCGAGGGTCGAGCGGAGTTTTTCAATCGCCCGCGTAGAGCGGCCGCAGCCTGAGACCTTGTGACCGAGGCGCGCAAACTCATCCACCATCGCCCGGCCCAAGCCGCGCGTAACGCCGGTGATCAAAATGAGTTTTCCGCTGGGCACGCCGGGATTGTGTTGCACCCGCGGCCCGAGTCAAAGCTATTTTTCCGCCCGCTCACTCGCGGGGCTTGAACTTCGATTCGTGCGCCAGTTTTTCCCAGAGCGCCCGTTCACCGTCGGTGACTTGCGCCGGGACGTCCACCCGCGCGACGACGATCAAGTCGCCATTGCTCGCCACGCGTTGCGGCAGGCCGCGCCCCCGGACGCGCAGTATCTGGCCGTTTTGCGTGCCGGGCGGAATCTTGATGTTCACGCGACCGTCGAGCGTCGGTACGGAAATATTCGTACCCAGCACGGCTTCCCACGGCGCGAGCGCAGCTTCGTAAATTAAATTATGTTCCTCGACTTCGAAGTCGGGGTGTCGCGCCAGCCGCACGCGCAGAATCAAATCGCCGGCCGATCCCCCGTGCGCACCCGCCTCGCCGCGACCGGCCACCCGCAGTCGTTGACCCTCTGAGACGCCCGGTGGAATCTTCACCTGATAGGTTTCCGATTTGGCGATGCGGCCTTCGCCAGCGCAATCCGGGCAAACGCGCTGGCCCCGGCGGCCGGTCCCGGCGCAACCATCGCAAGCGACCGCCCGCCGCACATTCACCGCGCGCTGCGAGCCCCGCATCGCTTCTTCCAGGGTGACCATCAGGTCGCCCTCGACGTCGCGGCCCCGCTCGCTCAAGTCCTCCTCGGCCATCCGCCCGCTCCGACCCGCTCCGTCGGCTTGGCGCGCGCCGAACATTTGTTCGAAGAAATCGCTGAAACCTGTGCCGCCGAATTGAAATTCATAATCCGCCTTGCCCGACCCGCCTTGGGTGCGCGGCCGGCCACCATTGAATCCGTCCCAACCCGGTGGCGGTCGAAACTCCGAGCCGGATTTCCAATTTGCCCCCAGTTCGTCGTAGCGTTTGCGCTTCGTTGCATCGCCGAGGACTTCATAGGCCTCATTGATCTCCTTGAACTTTTCTTCGGCCCGCTTTTTGTCTTTTGCGACATCGGGATGGTATTCGCGCGCGAGTTTGCGAAACGCCTTCTTGATTTCGGCATCGTTGGCGGCACGCGGCACGCCGAGCAGTGCGTAGTAATCTTTGTATTGCAGCGACATTGTGATTTGATGGCCACGCCAAGGCGGCTCATGGAAAAATCATGCCCGGTGTGGGCGGTTTGTCAAAGCCGCGTTGACAGGAGAGTTGACGAATATCCATTCCGGGCGCGATCAAGTTGGAAAATGACGAGGATTCCATCGCGAACACCGCCAGATAATGGATTGTGCTTCTGCTCGGTCGACCAGTCAAACTATGGGGTATTTAAGGTGCGTGACGACTGATCGGCATTCCGACTTGCGTTCCCAATGCAAAAAGAAAATCCGGTCGAGCCGTGGCTTCCTCGACCGGATTGTGTGGGGGATATGACAGATTATTTCTTTTTCTTGGCCGTTTCCACGGAAAGATAGCGCGTGCTGCCGGAGCCGCCGGATTGGCTATAGACCCGGACCAGCATCCGATCGCCTTTGGCCATGCCCGCCACATCAACGGCGTCCTCGGCGGTTTTCACCGGGCGGCGGTTGATTTCCACGATTACATCGCCGGGACGCAATCCTGCCTCGGCGGCGTTCGAATCCTCATCCACCTTGGTCACGAGCGCACCGCGCACGCGGGGCGGAATGTCAAAGCGTTGTCGCGCCTGGCTATCCAAGTCGGAAACTTCGACCCCATCCAGCGTGTCGGGATTCGTATCGGCGACCTCCAGTTCGGGACGCGGGCCCGCCGCCAGGTCATCGGGCAGTTCAGCCAGCGCAAGGGTGAATTTCTTTTCCTTCCCGTCACGCAGGGCCTTGAAGGTTACGGACGTTTTTGGCGGCGTCTGAGCTACCATAAGTCGGAGATGCGCTGAATCGGTGACCCGCTTGTTGTTGAACTCAATCAGCACGTCGCCTTCCACCATCCCAGCTTTGGCTGCCGGCGTGCCGACCTGCACTCCGCCGATGAGCGCCCCCGCAGTGTCCGGCAGCTTGAACGCCTCAGCTAGCTCCGGCGTGATCGGCTGCAAGTTCACTCCGAGAAACCCGCGCGTGATCCGGCCATCCACAATCAGTCGCTCCATCACGGAGCGAGCCAGATTGATCGGCACGGCAAATCCCACCCCGGCATTCCCACCGCTGGGACTGGCGATGGACTGGTTGATGCCGATCAAACGACCTTCCGCGTCCACCAGCGCACCGCCGGAATTGCCCTGGTTGATGGATGCATCCGTCTGGATGAAATCCTCGTAGCCTTGCCGCCCTAAAATTCCAAATCCGCGACTGAGCGCGCTGATGATGCCGCTCGAAACACTTTGGCCGATGCCGAAAGGATTGCCGACCGCCAGCACCACGTCCCCCACTTCCAGTTTGTCACTGTCGGCCAAGGTTAGCGCGGCCAGCTTTTTTCCGGACTCAACTTTCAAGATCGCGATGTCCGTGCGCGGGTCTTTGCCGACCACCTTGGCATCCAGCCGAGTCTTACCGTCGGCCAGCAAGACTTTCACGCCGTCGTCATCCGCGCCGTCCACGACATGGTTATTTGTCAAAACGTAGCCATCCTCCGAGATGATCACCCCCGAACCCAAACCTTCCTGGCGCATTTTGCGTGGACTTTCCTGCGCGGGATCGTCTTCCCCGCCGAAAAAGCGGCGGAAGCGTGGGTCATTGAAAAACTGCTGGTGGCTTGAAGACATACGCACTGTCCGCGTGGATTCAATTGTTACCACGCTGGGGGTCACGCGTTTGATGACATTCGCGTAACTGGCGCCTTGGGCCGAACGATCAACAGCGCGATCCGAGATGGACATTTTCGGCAGCTCTTTCGCCGCGGCGGTCAAGGTTGCAATACAACTGACGCCTATCGCGCCGAGCACACTTGCCCGCCGCGTGACTGATATTATTACATTTTTCATTTTAGAAACCAGCTACCCGGTTCGTGATTCATAACAACACCAGTTTCCGAAACTGGTTGCGAACCGTTCACGAGAATTGACATCGGAAGGCGGGAATTTGTTCAACGCAACTTCGATAGCATTGTTGGGTGGCCTGATGGACGTCTGCTCCATTTACTAGCGAACTTGGCGATTCTCAAGCCCGCAAGGTTGACACGGCGCCGTGATTTCGTTCAGATAAACCCGACATGGTAAAAAGCACACTGTACCGGCTGATTCTGCCTGTAATCGGCTGCGCTTTCTTGACCTCCGGCGGGGATGTTCGCGCGGCGAGTCTGCCGGTCGTCCCCAAATGGGAGCGTTTCGAACTGACGCTCAAGAGTCGCCACGTTTACACGAACGCGCTGCAAGAAGCCGAGGTGCGCGTGTTGTTCGTTTCGCCGCTGGGGGAGACGAATCGCACTTACGGTTTTTGGGATGGCGGCAAGACCTGGCGCGTGCGCTTCGCCCCGAATTTCCCCGGCCGTTGGAAGTATTACACCATGTGTTCAGATACGGCGAACACGGGTTTGCACGAGCAGTCCGGCGAGTTTTTGTGCAGTGCGGCGGCGGGCAACTCGCGCTTTGGTGAACATGGTCCAATCCAGGTGGCGCGCGATCATGAACATTTTGAACACGCCGACCGCACGCCGTTCCTTTGGCTGGGGGACGCCGCGTGGGACGCGGTCGTCCGGGCGGCCGATTTGGATTGGGAGCAATATGTGAAGACCCGCGCGGCGCAAAAGTTCAACGTCGTACAATGGAGATTGTCCCCCGCCGAACAAGGGCCAACGCCCGGCGCTTTCACGGGGCGGGAATGCATCGTGCTCAACCTCGATTTCTTCCAGCAACTCGACGCCAAAGTTGATGCCCTTACGCGCGCGGGGTTGCTCAACGCTGTTGCACCGTTGTGGGAGATTGGCAAGCGGGCGGAGTTGGCTTTGCCGGAAGATCAGGCCATCGCCCTGCTGCGCTACGCGGTTGCGCGGTGGGGCGGCAATCCGGTGGCTTGGATCGTTGCGTTCGAGAGCGACAGCTCCGGCACGCAGGCGGCCCGTTGGCAACGCATCGGGCGGGCAGTGTTCAACCCCGTAATGCACGGCCCCGTGGTCGTGCTCTCCGGTGAAGCGCCCTGGGTCTTGCCGGAGTTCCGTTTGGAGCCCTGGGTGAATGCATTGGGCTTTCAAACGACTCAAGTCAGGGACGAGGAGGCCTTGCCCTGGCTGCTTCAAGGGCCTTTGTCATTGGAGCGGACCAGACTTCCGGTCCACCCGCTCATCACGCTCGCGCCCGCAGGCGAAGCCGCGCCGACGGCGGGGGGCGTGAAGGCCATGAATATGGACTTTGTGCGTCGGGTCATGTGGTGGAGTCTTCTGATCAATACGCCCGCCGGCGTGAGTTACTCGGCCAAGGAAGTGTCCGATTGGGCGACCACGAAAGTTCGCGAGGCCGAGCAACCGTGGCGGGAGGCATTGGTTTTGCCGGGCGCGGGCGCGATCGCTCCAATGGCCGAGTTTTTTGATCCGATTGAATTCTGGGGCTTGAGGCCATTCCCTGGCGCTTTGATCGGACAAACTGGCGGTGGTGCACTTCGCGACTTCATTGCTGCCAGTAAAAGTGAGGCGGGGAATATGACACTGCTCTACTTGCCTGAAGAACGCGTAGTGAAAGTGCTGCCAGGCTCATGGCCCGCCGCCGCGGAAATCAAGTGGTTTAACCCGCGCACCGGGCAAAGTCGACCACACGTCGTCGCCGTTGCCAGTTCCGCGGCATGGGAATTCACCACCCCCGGCCCAGGGGACTGGGTACTCGTGGTTCACACCAAGAAGTGACTCGGTGAACCGGGTAGACCACAGAAACTTCGAGGGCGAGATTGACAAGCAGACACGAGGTTGGGATGTTGTGCGACCTTCGCTGGTCG
>JANOHH010000923.1:0-1970 GCA_031406395.1 Verrucomicrobiota bacterium
CGCTGGACGCCGACGGGGACGGCCTGAACAACCGCGATGAGTTCCTCGCCGGCACCAATCCCCGGCTCGCCGACTCGGATGGCGATGGCATCTCGGATTTGATTGAACGCACGAACTCCTCAAATCCATTGCTGATCACGAGCCAGCCGGAGTTCGCCGGGCAGGCTTGGCCGAACGGGCAAGACCTCGATGGCAACGGTTTGCCGGATGCCTGGGAAATACGCTATCGCGCATTCGGTTTAACGCCCGGCGGCGATGCGGATGGGGATGGGGCTTCCAATGCGCAGGAAGCGAAGTGGGGCACCGATCCGTTCGATGCCAATTCCAAAATCGCTCTCAACCTTGCGCGCGAAACAAATGATGCGGTCGTCAGTTGGCCGTATCAATCAGCCAAGAGCCAGCAAATGTCCACCAGTGCCACGCTCACCAACTGGTCGGGGTTCAATGGGGTGACGTGGCTTGCGGGCGGGACCGCCAGCGCGCGGCTTACAAACCGCTTTCTTGTCGCCACGAAGGAGTTTTACCGTGTTACCACCGATGACAAGGACACGGACGGCGACGGACTGTACGACTGGGCGGAGCGCGTCGTCGGCAGCGATGGGCTTCGCGCCAACAGTGTTCATGCCCCGGTGTCCATCATCAACAGCAACGGCGTCGTGACGGGCAGCGTTTCGGGCGATTACGCGGCGTTCGTGGAGCAGATGCGGGGTGGGCCGTCTGGCGGGAACACGGGTTTGGTGACGCGTGCGCAGGCGGCGCGACTGCTTCAGCAAGCCACGTTCGGGCCGACTTTGCAGGAACTGGATCGGGTTCAGCAACTCGGCTTTGCGGCGTGGGTTGAGGATCAAATCACGAATACTCCGGCGACTTGGCACCGGCCCTACATTGAACGGATCTACGCCGACTTTAACGGCCCGCGCACCGACCTGACTTATTCGTTCAACGAGATGGACCAGTTCATCAACGGGAACAATGCCACGACGCCGTTTGCGCGCGCGGCCATTGGCGGACCGGATCAGTTGCGGCAACGAATGGCGTTTGCGTTGAGCCAGATCTGCGTTGCCTCGCGCCGCGATCCAAACCTGGAGAACAAGCCACTCGCGATGATGGATTTCTACGACATCTTCGTTCGGAATGCGTTTGGCAATTACCGCGACGTGTTGCGTGAAGTCACGTTCCATCCGGTGATGGGGCGGTACCTCAGTCACCTTGGCAACCAGAAGGCGCGCCCGGAAATCAATCAATACCCGGACGAAAATTACGCCCGCGAAGTGCAGCAACTTTTCAGCATCGGTTTGTGGGAGCTGAACCCCGACGGCACGCGCCAGCTCGACGGATTCGGCCAACCGATTCCGACCTATGGCAATGCGCAGATCACGGAGTTTGCCCGCGTGTTCACCGGCCTCTGGTTTGGCGGCCAGGCGTGGGGTAATGGCGGCTGGAGCGACGACGACAGTTCCGTGCCCATGCAGCTGTGGGCGGAGAAACATGACTTTGGCCCGAAAACCCTGCTGAAAGGTTTTGTGATTCCCGGGCGGGCGCCGACGGTTGAAAATGGGGTGCGCGATGTGGATGATGCCTTGCGCAACCTTTTCGAGCATCCGAACACCCCGCCGTTCATCAGCCGGCAACTCATTCAGTTCCTGGTCACCAGCAATCCGTCCAGCAACTACGTCGCCCGCGTGGCGGCCAGGTTCAGCAACAACGGGGCGGGCAAACGCGGGGATCTCGCTGCGGTGGTGAAGACGATTCTGTTGGATGAGGAGGCGCGCGACGCGCGATGGTTCGCCGGGGCGGCCGAGTTCGGCCGGCTGAAAGAGCCGGTGCAGCGCGCGATGGCAATTGCCCGGACCGGCCGGCTCGATCAATACCCGAATCTGCTCTGGTGGACTTGGGGTGAATTCAACTCGGCAGCGTTTCAAGAGCCTGGATTTTCGCCGAGCGTGTTCAACTTTTTCCGGCCCGGCTAT
>JANOHH010000933.1:0-2339 GCA_031406395.1 Verrucomicrobiota bacterium
TATGACCATAACCTTCGATATGTGGCATGACGGAACCAGCTACGACATAGACGCGCTATGCGCCGTGCCACCGGACGAACGCCCACAACTGGAAGCCCTTTTGGCGCCGCAGGATCAATCTTCACGGCGGCAATGTTACCATCGCACCGGGCGGTAACGCGCACGGCCCCGCCCCCGCTGGTGGCTTCCACGGTGCGGACGGCAAGCTGGGCCTGGACCTGTTCCATTTGCTGCTGCATGCGGGCAGCTTGTTTCTGGAGTTGAGCAACGTTGAACATGGTTGGGTGGGGTTAAAGAATTGAATGGTTAACTATGAATGGAAGAGTACCTAAGACCGCACTTCCACAATCTGACCTTTGAAAACCTCGAGCGCCCGGGCGATGAGCGGGTCGTTCTTGAAATCGTCTTTATTGAACGGAACGGAAACGGACTTTTCCTTCGGCGGCGCCGCGGCCGACTTGGGGGCGCTGGCGGAAGCGGCAACGGCTTTGGCCACCGGCGGCCTGGCCGCCGGTACCGCAACGGGCGCGGCAGACGGCGCGCGACCAACGGGCGCTTCGGCTTTCACGAACTTGATCTGCGAATTGGCATGGCCGAGTTCGGTCAGCTTGGTCTGGAGGAGGGTATGATTCTTCGGGTTGTCCGCCAAACCCATCTGGTCCTCAAACTCGGGATCGTAACCGATGACGAGCACGCCCCGGGCAAACGACACCGGATGCGCGTTGATCAAATAGTTAGCGGTGAAACGGCTGACCCGGGCGACCGCCTCCACCAACTGCGACCAGAGCGCTTCCAAATCCGTCGCAGCGACGGGCACCGCAGCCGGCAGGGGCGGCGTCACGGTTTCGTAGCCGCCGACGGGAGGAGGCGGATTTTCGGTGGCTTCGATCGTTCGCGGGGCCGGGGCTTCGGCGGTGGGCGAAATCCGCCTCCGCACGTCGGCGGCGACGGGAATCGGCGCGGACGCAGCTACAACGGTGGCACCCTGCCCTCGCAAGGCATTCAATTGCTTCAAGACCGCGTCGAGGCTGATGGCATTGCGGGCATCGATGGCCCGGAGCAGCGTGACTTCGAGCAGAATCTTTTTCGACGCAGCATCGCGCAGGCGGAGTTCCGCGTCGGCCAGCACTTCGAGAATCCGCGTCAAGGCATCGACCGGGGCCAGCGCGGATTGCTCCTGGAGGGCGGTGACTTCGGCTTCGGAAACTTCCAACAGATTCAAATCACCCTTGGAAACCTGGAACAGAATCAGGTTGCGGAAATGACTGAGCAGGTCGGACAGCAGCCGGCCCAAGTCCTTTCCCTTTTGGGCGAGATCGTTGAGTTGGCGGAGCGCGGTGTGAATTTCGCCGGCCAACACGGCCCGGCTGAGTTCGAGAATCTGCCCTTGCGCGGTGAGGCCGAACATCGCGAGCACGTCGGCTTCCTCGATCTTATCGCCGCAAAAGCTGATGAGCTGGTCCAGCGCACTCTCGGCGTCCCGCATGCCGCCGTCCGCACCGCGGGCGATGGCGTAGAGGGCCGCGTCAGCAATCGTCACTTTCTCCAATCCGGCGATGTGCGCGAGATGTTTGACGATAAGCGCGGTGGGAATGCGGCGCAGGTCAAAGCGCTGGCAGCGGGAGAGAATCGTCGCCAGGACTTTTTCCGGGTCGGTTGTGGCGAACATGAACTTCACGTGCGCCGGGGGTTCTTCGAGCGTCTTGAGCAGCGCGTTGAAAGCCTGCGTCGAGAGCATGTGCACCTCGTCGATGATGTAGATCTTGAACTTGCCGCTGGCGGGAACGTATTGGCAGGTCTCGCGCAGTTCGCGCACCTGTTCGACCCCGTTGTTGCTCGCCCCGTCAATCTCCATCACGTCCAGCGCCCGGCCCTCGGTGATTTCCTTCACGCGATCATCGTTGTCATCGAAGTCCACCTTCGGACCGCCGGTGCAGTTGAGGCATTTGGCAAAGATGCGGGCGACGGTGGTCTTGCCCGTGCCCCGCGGCCCGCAGAACAGGTAGGCGTGCGCGATGCGGTTTTGCCCTATGGCATTGGCCAGCGTCTGGGTGACATGCTCCTGCCCGACCACGTCGGCGAACCGCTGCGGGCGATACTTGCGGGCTATGACTTGATAGGACACGCCGGGAGTGTGAATTAAAAATCAAAAATTAAAAATGCAAAATTTCAGGGCGGCGGGGCGGTCATTGGGCAGTAAAAAGAAATGCTAGGGTGACAACGGCAGATACGGAGCAAACTACCGTTGCTGCCTTCCGGCCCTGGCGGGGTTCGTAAGTCCACATTCCATGGGCCCTAGCACGGGAAACTGTGCGGGAGCACAGCGGGTGCTTCAAGCG
>JANOHH010000977.1:0-2904 GCA_031406395.1 Verrucomicrobiota bacterium
TCCTGCTCTTGACCACTCCTGGTTGATGTCGTCATTGCGGCAGAGCTGTTACCAAAACGCAGCCGTCGTAGGGGGTATCTCCCTACGTTTACCGCGGAACATGCGCATTGGGTTTTGGCTGGGCTTTTCCACGGGTTGACAATCGCTCTCAAAAATCTTATCGGATGATGCGAACAAACCGTAGTTCAACCAAATAAAACCAAAAATCTATGAATACATATTCCCGATCCGTCGTTCGACTAGCCGTGTGGACCGCGGCGTTGCTACCGCTATTGTCGGCGCAGGCGGAGAAGCACAAGTTTTACTTGGAAGGCGAAATCGGTGGCGCGGTCACCGTGGATACCCAGCTAAAGGAGTTCTTCGGACCGGTCATCCCCAACAGCGAGGTGAAATTTGATCCCGGTCTCTGGCTCGGGTTTCGGGGCGGTTACGGCTTGACCGATTGGTTCGATGCCGAGGTCGAGACGGGGTTTGTTGCAAACGAAATTGATTTCGTTACCGGCGCACTGGAAACGGACGCGTCGCTGGTGAATATCCCGCTGCTCCTGAATGCCCGGTTTCACTGCCCGCACCTGTACCGGATCAGCCCCTACTTCGGCGGCGGCTTGGGTTTTTCATCAACCATTCTATCCGCAGACGACTTGGTGATCGCAGGCCCGACCGGCACCACCAGAATGCAGGGAAGCGCCGCCGGGGTGGTCTTCGCCTACCAGGCCTTTGCCGGACTGCGTTTTGCAATCAATGACCGCATGGGCCTGAGTGTGGAGTATCACTACTTCGCCACCACCTCGTCGGAGATGAGTGCGGATGTTACGGTCGGCACGTTCTCCGACACGGTAAAATTTGGGGGAACGGCCACGCACGCTGCCACCATCGCGTTCGACTATCGTTTCTGATCTGCTCGTCGCTCGACAAATGACTCCCGCCCCGACTAGAGTGGGCGGGATGTCGTTATCCAACAAACCGCTGGTCATCGCCGGCCGAACCTTTGACTCGCGTCTGATTCTGGGCACGGGGAAATTCTCGTCGCCCGACGCCATGCGCGATGCCCTGGCCGCCAGCGGCACGGAAATTGTCACGGTGGCGTTGCGCCGCGCGGACTTGAGCGGGAAGAAAGATCCGTTCGCGAACATCCTCGAATTCATTGACCCCAAGAAATATCTCCTGCTCCCGAACACCAGTGGTGCGATGAACGCCGAGGAGGCCGTTCGGCTCGCCCGGTTGGCCGTCGCCGCCGGGCTGCCCAATTGGGTGAAGCTGGAGATTCATCCCGACCCGCGCTACTTGTTGCCCGATCCCGTGGAGACGTTCAAGGCCGCGGAGATTCTGGTGAAGGAGGGTTTCATCGTGTTGCCGTACATCAATGCCGACCCCGTGCTGGCGAAACGGTTGCAAGACGTCGGCACGGCCACCGTCATGCCGCTCGGCTCACCCATCGGCTCGAATCGCGGCCTCCAGACGCGCGATCAGATCCGCATCATCATTGAACAAGCCACCGTGCCCGTGGTCGTGGATGCGGGCCTCGGCGCCCCCAGCCACGCTGCGGAAGCGATGGAACTCGGAGCGGACGCGGCACTGGTGAACACTGCGATTGCTGTGGCGCAGGATCCAAATCGCATGGCCGTCGCCTTCAAGATGGCCGTGGAAGCGGGGCGATCGGCGTATGAATCCGGTTTGGGTGCTAAATGCGAAACCGCCAGTGCGACCAGTCCGCTCACGGGGTTTCTGGATTAACTATGAATCAAAACACTCTGTCACCGGCGCGCGTACGGCAGATTCTTTCCGCCGCAACCAAAACCCGTGTGCTCGTCGTCGGTGACGTGATGCTCGACCAGTTTATCTGGGGCACCGTGGCTCGCATTTCGCCGGAAGCACCCGTGCCAGTGGTGGATTTTCAGCGCGAAAGCTTCATGCCCGGCGGCGCGGCGAACGTAGCGCGCAATCTAGTAGCACTTGGTGCGAACACAGAGTTATTCGGAATTATCGGCCAAGATGCGACCGCTGCTGAGTTGAACCGCTTACTGTCCGAACAAAAGATTGGATGTGCCGGGCTTTTCTCTACTCCAAATCGCCACACGACGATGAAGACCCGAGTCGTTGCCAATCGTCAACAGGTGGTGCGTATCGACCGCGAAACGCGCCAAAGCTTGACGCCTGATATCACAAACCCATGGATGGCTCAGATGCGTTCGGCAATTAGCAAAGTGGACGCGGTGATTGTGGGTGACTACGGTAAAGGAGTCGTTTCGAATTCCTTGCTTATTGAGTTGCGACGATCCTGCTCTAAACGAGCGATCTGGTTAACTCTCGACCCAAAACCAGTACATGGGTTGGTTCTCAAAAAACTGCCGCTGATTACTCCGAACAGAAGAGAGGCGTTTGAATTAGCACGATTGCCCGATGAGACACGAAACGAAAATCCTTTTGAAGACGAGAATCTCATGCGGGTTGCTGAACGTTTATTAAACAAACTTCAGCCTACACTTCTACTAATCACCCTGGGAGAGTTGGGCATGCTGTTGTGTCAGCGAGGACGAAAGCCGTTTCACATTCCCACCGTGGCTCAGGAAGTCTTCGACGTATCCGGTGCCGGCGACACCGTGATCAGCACTTTCACACTCGCCATTGCCGCTGGTGCGTCGCCCATTGAAGCCGCCATTTTTTCCAACCACGCGGCCGGCATCGTGGTCGGGAAGGTTGGCACCGCCACCACTTCGCCGGAGGAGTTGCTCAAGAGTTTCAGCAGCCGATGAGCACGAAAATCACCCCCGAAACCATCCGAGCCATGAAACAGCGCGGCGAAAAGATCGCCGCCCTTACGGCTTACGATTATCCCATGGCAAAGCTGCTGGATGAGTGTGGCGTGCCGTTGCTGCTGGTGGGCGATTCGCTGGGCATGGTCGT
>JANOHH010001000.1:0-2586 GCA_031406395.1 Verrucomicrobiota bacterium
ACAAAATCAAAATTTGCGGCAGGAAGACCACCACCGCGCCCACGCCGGCAATTACTCCGTTGACGAGCAGGCTGTTCAAGTCGCCCGGCGGAATCATCTGGCCGACCCGCGCGCCGAGCCAGTCCACAACCGCTTGCAGCGCGTCCATCGGGATTTTGGCGAACATGAAAATACTGAGGAACATGGTTGCCATGATGGCGACAAAAATCAGCGTGCCCCAGAACTTGTGCGTCAGGGTGCGATCCAGCTTGTCGCTCAAAGTTTCGCCGGGCGGCGCGAGTTCCGTGGTTACGGCCTGCTGGATTTCCGCCACGCGTGCATAGCGCCATTCGATCGGGGCGCCGCGCCAATCCACGTTCTGGGCGTCGAGCCGTCTGCGGGCAGCCGCCACGGCATCCTGAATCTTCTGGGGATAATGCGTGGTGCTCGACGCCAGCGCCTTTTCGTTGCTGAGCAGCAAAAGCGCCTCGGCCGTCGCCTGCAATCTCCGTTCTTGATAAGTTTCCGCCAGCAAATCCGCCAGCCCGGTGGCTTCGATGCGGAACAAGCCGGGCAGCTGACAGAACAGCCGGGGCTTGAGGTCGTGGGTGGCGTTTGCGGCCTCGAGGATTTTCGCGCGCAATGCCGGAAGGCCTTCGCCCGTGGTGGCCACCACGGGCACCACCGGCACGCCGAGCAGGTCGGAAAGTTTCGCGGCGTCCAGGGCATGGCCGTTTTCCTCCGCCACGTCCACCATGTTCAACGCGATCAGCGTCGGATGGCCCAGCTCAATGACCTGTGTGGCGTAGTAAAGATTGCGTTGCAGGTTCGAGGCATCCACCACCACCACGATCAAGCTGGGCGACGGCAACTCCGGGAGGCGATGAAGCAACACGTCGCGCGAGACTTGTTCATCAATCGAATTGGGACTGAGGCTGTACGTGCCGGGGAGATCGAGTACCCGGATGCCGTTGTCGGAGGGCGCTCCGATCAACCTGCCTTCCTTGCGCTCGACGGTGACGCCGGCGTAATTGCCGACCTTGGCGCGCAATCCGGTGAGGGCATTGAACAACGTCGTCTTGCCGCAGTTGGGATTTCCGGTCAGGGCGACGTAGGCCGTCTCGGCTTTAGGTGCTGCTTCGGACATGTCAGCTGGCGGTGCGCACGAGGATCTGCTCCGCCTCGTGCTTGCGTAACGTCAGATTGTAGCCGCGCACTTTGATTTCCAGCGGGTCGCCCATGGGGGCAAAGCGAACGAGTTCGACTTTCGTGCCCACGAGCAGGCCCATTTCCATGAGGCGCGTACGGCTGGCGGGGGGGAGATTGATTTCGGCGACTATGGCCGTTGTCCCCAGGCCGAGCGAAGTCAGCGTTTGCAGGGCAGGGGACATGGCGGTCAGGCGGTCTTGCGCACGGGTTCAACGAGGATTGCTTCGGCGAGTTTCTGGCTGAGCGCGACGCGGGCGTTGCAAACCTGGCAGATCAAACTCGGGTGGCGACTGACCAGGCGAATACGCTGTTCCTCGCCCAAGCCCATTTCACGGAGGCGATTCATCACATCCGGCTGCACGGCCAGTTGTTTGATGCAAACGGTCGTGCCTGCCTCGACGGTCGAAAGGGCACAGGTCATCGCCTCCTCGCAACAGGCGTCGGGAGCAGCTTCAGCGGGCGTTGGCTTCGCCTTTTTCAACGCGGAGAAGCTAGGCGGCGAAGGTCGTGGTGGCAAGGTGATTTGCGGCGGGAGCAGCAGTCAAAACCGCAAAACACGGTAACCACACGATAATTGCGAAAGTAGAAATCGGCTTCACTTCCCTGCAATAGCTTTCGTGTGTTTTGTGTATTTCGTGGTCCCACTCCCGTTTCCAACGCGCCGGCTGGAAGCTTGCGCTCCACTTTCGGCTTCTCACCTGTGGTTGCGATCGGCACTCTTTCGTCGTCATGTATCGCGGGAAAAAAGTAGTGGTCGTCATGCCGGCTTACAACGCCGCCAAAACCCTGCGCCAAACCTACGACGAGGTGCGCGAGCAAGAGTTGGCGGACTTGATCATTTTGGTGGACGACCGCAGTCGGGACGACACGGTGTCCGTCGCCCGCGGACTCGAAGGAGTGCAAGTCCATTTGCACGAGAAAAACACGGGCTACGGGGGGAATCAAAAAACCTGCTACCGCCTCGCGCTTGCGGCCGGCGCAGACATCGTGGTGATGTTGCACCCGGATTATCAGTACACGCCCAAGCTGCTCCCCGCGCTGGTTTCTATGATTGCCAACGGCCTGCATCCGTGCGTGCTCGGCAGCCGCATTCTCGGTGGCTACTCGCTTCAGGGGGGGATGCCCGTGTGGAAATATGTGGCGAATCGCGGGTTGACGTTCGTGGAAAATCTTTTGCTCGGTGCGAAACTCTCGGAATACCACACGGGCTACCGGGCCTTTTCGCGGGAAATTCTCGAGCGCCTCGATCTGGCGGCCAATTCCGATGACTTCGTGTTCGATAACCAGATGCTCGCGCAGATCCTCTGGCACGGCTTCACCATTGGCGAGGTGAGTTGCCCAACGAAATACTTTGCCGACGCGTCTTCCATCAATTTCCCGCGCAGCGTCAAATACGGG
>JANOHH010001008.1:0-4953 GCA_031406395.1 Verrucomicrobiota bacterium
AGGCCATGGCTCCGGGGTTCGAGTTCCCGTCAACCCACCATTTGCGCCAACGTCCCAGAGCCCACAGACCCACCAACCCCGCCGCTGCGCCCGAGGCATCAATCAGCACATCCCATCCGGACGCCTGGCGGTCGGGCACGAACCACTGGTGCAGCTCATCGCTCGCGGCGTAGAGCACAGCCAGCCACCATGCGTTACGGGCCAGTCGCCACGACCATGCCCGAGATGTTGGCAAGGTCGACGCCCGCAAAGCTCGCCAGAGCAGCAGGGCCAGAATTGCGAATTCTGTGACGTGCGCGCACTTGCGGACCACCAGCACGATCAGCCACACCGTATCATTCGTCAGGTCCGGAAACAGCCAGCGCAGGAGCGGTTCGATCAAACGCGAAGAACGGTGCGCCGACTTGCGGTCGGCCGAAGCTGAAAAGATCACCGCCAGGAAGGCCAACACCGGAAGCCAGTATTTTGCAAACCCGCGCAGTTTCAACATGGCGCATAGCAAGCCGGGTTGTCGGCCATCAAGCAATCCAAAACCTCGCGCCTGACAGTGGGCCTGTGCCATGAGTTATTTCGAGATTGCATCCACGCGTTGACGGACCAGACTCATGGCGATGTTAAAACTCGGTGTCAACATTGACCACGTGGCCACCTTGCGCGAAGCCCGCTACCGGGGTCTGCCCCATGGCGAACCTTCGCCCGCTGAAGCCGCTCGGATTTGTGAGACCGCTGGCGCCCACGGCATCACCGCGCATCTGCGCGAAGATCGGCGTCATCTGCAGGATCGGGACCTGTGGCAACTGCGCGAAATTGTCCAGACCCGGCTCAATTTCGAAATGGCCAACACCCCGGAGATCGTCGCCATCGGGCTGAAACTAAAGCCTGAGATTGTCTGCCTCGTGCCCGAACGGCGGCAGGAAGTTACCACCGAAGGCGGCCTCGACGTGGTCGCCAATGAACAGGCGCTCACGGAAACCCGCAAGCGAATGAACGACGCGGGGATTGAAGTGAGCCTCTTTATCAACGCCGTCCCAACCCAGATTCAGGCGGCGGCGTTTGTCGGCGCGCAATTTATTGAGCTGCACACCGGCCGGTTCGCGGAACAATTTGCGGATGCATCCGAGCGCGAGACGGAATTGCAGCGATTGATCGCGGCCGCGAACCAGGCACATGGACTCGGTTTGCGCGTAAATGCCGGCCACGGCTTGAACTATGAGAACCTTCCGCTACTCCATCGCGTGCCGCATCTGCTCGAATTGAACATCGGCCACAGCATCATTAGCCGCGCCATCACGACCGGCCTCGCCGCTGCCGTCAAAGACATGCTGCAATTGATGAGCGATTATCGCGGATGAAATCCTCCTTGAGAGAAGCCCATGATTCTCGGTCTCGGCATTGACATCATCGAAGTGGCGCGCGTGCAGTCGTCGGTGGAGCGCTTCGGCGAGCGCTTTCTCAATCGCGTGCTGTTGCCGGACGAAATCGCCTACTGCACCGACAAAAAGGTATCTGGGCCGTTCGTCGCTGTGCGTTTCGCTGCCAAGGAAGCCATTTCCAAAGCGTTCGGCACCGGAATAGGGGCGCAACTTGGATGGCACGACATGGAGGTGCGACGCAAGGAATCCGGCGAGCCGTTCGTGGTATTGCATGGCAAGGGCCAGGAATTATTCGCGACGCGCGGGGCGAAGCAATTGTTGATCAGCCTCAGCCATACGCAAAATTATGCCTCCGCCGTGGCGGTGCTGGAGAGCGCCGGCTAATTGCATTTTTCTTCCCAATTGCCCCGGCACAATTAACATTCGCTCCGTTCCCGCGAGGTTTCGCCGGAACGAATCTCAACTCCCAATGAAAGACAACGAGACGAACCCGATCGTGGTTGGCATCCTGATGGGCAGCGACACCGACTGGCCCGTCATGAAGGCGGCTACCGAAGCGTTGAATGAGTTTGGCCTTCAGTCCGAGGCCAAAGTGATCTCCGCCCATCGCACCCCGCGGGACCTGGAGCAATATGCGAGTTCCGCGCGCGAACGCGGATTGCGGGTCATCATTGCCGGCGCAGGCGGCGCGGCCCATCTGCCCGGGGTGACGGCGGCGTTTACCACTTTACCGGTCATCGGCGTACCCATTCTCGGCAAGGCGCTGGATGGAATGGATTCGCTCCTCGCCATCGTGCAGATGCCGCCCGGCGTCCCCGTCGCGACCGTCGGCATCAACGCGGCGCGCAACGCCGGATTACTCGCCGCGCAAATCATTGGCAGCGGTAACGCCGCGCTGCAATCCAAGCTGGATGCGTTCAAGGAAAAGCTCGCCGCCGAATCCCGCGCGAAGAACAAGACACTGACGGCCTGAGCTCGCGTCATGGAAAAACTCATCGAAGGCGTTCACAAGTTTCACAACGACGAGTTTGGTAATTACCGTTCCCTCTTCCGCAAGCTTTCCCAGGAAGGACAAAATCCACATACGCTGTTCATCACGTGTTCCGATTCGCGGGTGCTGGCGGAACTCATCACGCAAAGCAAGCCGGGGGATCTATTCGTCGTAAAAAACGTCGGCAACATTGTTCCGCCCGCGAGTGCCACCGGGAGCACCAATTCCACCGCGGCCGCCATCGAGTTTGCCGTGGATTCGCTCCGCGTGAGCGACATTGTTGTCTGCGGTCATTCCCAGTGCGGCGCGATGGAGGCATTGATCACTGGATTGCCCGCGGGAAATCCCCTGCCCCATCTTCGGGAATGGCTGGCCTTGGCAGCGCCGGTGCGCCAGGTGCTGCAAACCGAATACCACCACCTCAAAAGTAAAGCCGAACGCACCACCGCCGCGGCCGAGGAGAATGTGTTGTTCGCCTTGGAGAATCTACACACCTATCCGGTCGTGCAAGCCCGCCTGGCCGACGGTTCCCTGCGGCTGCATGGCTGGTTCTTCAAAATTGCCAGCGCGGAGTTGTTTGCGTTCGATCCGGAAACGAAACAGTTTCTTCTGCTGGGCGTGGAGAAGTCGTAACGGACGGGATCGCGGCTTTGCCCTGGCCGAAGGCGGTTGAACTCCAAAACGAGAAAGCCGGCCCAGGTAGGAACCCGCGCCGGCTTGTTTGAATTCGACGGGCGATTACTTCAGGACCGCTTCGTGGAATTCCTTCCAGTCGTCCAGATTGTTGAGATTTACCGCGTCCTTCGCCGCACTGGCGTCATCGGCAATGCCGCTTGCGCCGAGGATGGATTTGCGGGTGGCGTCGTCGTGGTTGTAACCGCGAATTGCCGCGTTCAGTTTTTCCACGGAACCCTTGTCCAACTTGGTGGCATTTTGCTTTACCCACGCTTCAAACTGCGGATAGGTCGGGCGGGTATCTTTGATGATTTTGATCACCGCGTCGCGGGTAAGCCCAATCCCATCAATGACCATCTGATCATAGCCCTGACCCGCGCCGGGGTAACCGGCAGCCAGTTTGCCGCGCGCTTCGAGGGAGACTTTAAGCCATAGACGGGGCAGATGAATGACCCCGAGCGGACCGGCGACGCCGGAGCTAATGAGCGGAACAATTGTATTCATATTTAGTGTGTTGAATTTAGTTTATTGGTACAACACGGGAGCTTAGAAAGCGGATGGGAGTGGGTCAATCGAAAACTACTTTTTTACTCGCTTTGTGACAGAGGATTTCACGCTAGCTGGCGAGATAATGCGCTCCGGATGCGAATAAATGTTCATCGTCGGTCCGCGGAGAAAGCCAATCAGCGTCTGCCCGTTGGCGCGCGCAAACTCCACCGCCAGACTTGACGGTGCCGAGACGGCGGCGACCACGGAAATGCGGGCGGCGAGCGCCTTCTGCAGGATCTCAAACGAGGCCCGGCCGCTCACGAGCAAAATGTGTTGGTCGAATGGCAGCTGGTTTTCGAGAACCCCGTGGCCGATGACTTTGTCCACTGCGTTGTGGCGGCCGATATCCTCCCGCAGCACCACAAGCTTTCCCTTGGCCTCAAAAACCGCGGCTGCGTGCAAGCCGCCGGTTTGGGCGAAAGTTTCCTGAGCCTGACGCATCCGTTCCGGCAGTCCCGCCAACGTCTTGGCCGTCACCGTGCGGCTCGAAGCGACGGGCGGAAAATGTTGTTTCACCGCCTCGATGGAGGCTTTGCCGCACAATCCACAACTCGACGAGGCGAACACGTGGCGCGTGAGCGCCGCAAAATCCACCTCCACGCCCGCCCGCAGGAAAACATTCAGCGTGTTATCCGGCTCCTGGCTCGCGCGACACGTCGCTATCTCAACGAGGTCTTTGCGTTGCCGGATGATTCGTTCGGTGAGCAAGAAACCCGCGGCCAGTTCCCGATCGTGGCCCGGCGTGCGCATCGTCACCGCCACGCTGCGGCCGCGCACGCGGATTTCCAGCGGTTCTTCACGCGCGACCTGGTCGGTGAGGGACGCGGCCCGGCCCGACTTCCACCGCACGATCTCCGTGGCGCTAGACTGGGCGCTGCACTCGTCCGGCTTCATTACTTCACGGCCACGGGTTCCAGCTTCTCGATGCGGACGGCGGTGATCTTGTATTCCGGCGTCTTCGTGTAACGGTCGCGGTGCGAGGTGGTGATCTGGTTGAGGAAAACGCGCGTCGAGTGGAACGTCGTATAGACTTCACCGTCCTTCACGGTGTCGCTGATCTTTACGGGCAAATCCGCCGAACCTTGCTCGCTGCGGAGGCGGACGATTTCGCCGTTGGCCTCGGTCCCGGGCGTGGTAATCGATCTGCGCTATAATCCCGGAGGAAATATGCTGGCCCTCAACGTGGCCTTGGCGGAATTTTTTCCGAAACCGGTCAACGCCGGCCGCATGATCAAACGCAGCGGTCGTGAGCGGGAAAACCAAAGCCTGGCCTGGCTCTCCGCCCGCTACCCTGGCCGCGTGGCCATCCTGACCGACAGATCCACCGGCAGCGCCGCCGAAATCTTCAGCCACGTCCTGCAGCAG
>JANOHH010001016.1:0-1353 GCA_031406395.1 Verrucomicrobiota bacterium
GACGAGCGTGGGCGGCTCTGGGTCGTCGAACTTTATGAGTATCCGCTGGGCGCGCCGGAGGGCCAGAAGGGCCGGGACTGCATCAAGATTTTGGAGGATACGGACAACGACGGTCGCGCGGACAAAGTCACCGTCTTCGCCGACGGCCTGAATCTGGCGACCGGAATTTTGCTCGGCAACGGCGGCGTCTATGTCGGCCAGGCCCCGAATTTGTTGTTTCTCCAGGACACCAACCACGACGACCGCGTTGACACGCGCCAAGTCCTGCTCACCGGTTTCGGTTTGGAAGACCGGCACGAACTGCTGAACGGCTTTACTTGGGGACCGGACGGTTGGCTCTACATGACGCACGGCATCTTCACCCATTCGAAGGTGAAAATCCCTGAAGCCAGCGAGCCGGGCGTGGAGGTTACGGCCGCCGTGGCCCGCTATCATCCGCGGACGAAGAAGTTCGAGGTCTTCGCCGAAGGCACGAGCAATCCGTGGGGCGTGGACTTCGATGCCGCGGGCAATGCCTTCGTGAGTGCGTGCGTGATTGATCATCTTTTCCATATCGCGCCCGGTGGCAGTTATCAACGGCAGGCGGGCACGCCATCGAATCCGTACGCCTACGAGATTTTGCCTTCCATCGTGGAGCACAAACATCACATGGCGGCGTACTGCGGCATCTGCATTTATCAGGGCGACCAGTTTCCGGCGGAATATCAGGGCCGCGTGTTCATGGGCAACATTCACCAGAACGCCATCAACCACGACCGCCTCATCCCGAACGGCTCCAGTTTCAAGGCCGTGGCGGAAAAGGATTTTCTCACGACGAGCGATGGCTGGTTTCGCCCGATCAGCGAGCAGGTCGGCCCCGACGGCGCGCTGTGGATTGGCGATTGGTGCGACAAGTATCCCTGCTACCAAAATGCGCGGGCGGACCCCGAAGGCGTGGACCGCGAGCACGGGCGCATCTGGCGCGTGGTTTACGTGGGCAAGGAAGCCGGAAAGAAAGCCCCCTCACGACCTGAGCCAAAGACCGACTTTGCAAAACTTCGCACCGCTCAACTCGTTAAGATTCTGGAACACCCAAACGTCTGGCAGCGCCGAATGGCTCAACGAGTGTTAACGGATCGTGCCTCCGACATGACTCTGAATCGGTCTGGCGAAATCAATTGGAAAGATTCAAAAGCAGAGATTCCATATCCGTCGTTCAAGGAACTGATTTTGCAGCTAACAATACAATCCTTGCTTGTGCTAAACATTTTGCAGGGTATGGTTTTGCAGAGGCAGGGAAAGATTACAATACAGTGGATGTTGGTACAGTAACATTATACAATTTTATATTCCCTCCGTTTAAAGCAGCAGTTG
>JANOHH010001106.1:0-3412 GCA_031406395.1 Verrucomicrobiota bacterium
ACATCTTCCCCGGTGGCGATCCAGTTGGCCCTGGTCTTTGGCGGACTATTCGTTCTGGCGCTAGTGCTTCAGCGCAAGATTCCAGCGACGTGACAACGGCTTCTGGCGTTCACGGATTTTGGTTTGCGCCAAGCGGAAACCGAGTAGTAAAACACCGAGGCTGAACAACCCAAGCGGACTGGGCTTCAGGAAGGTCTGGTTGGAGTGAACGATATCAGCCATGAATGACGAGTTACTTTCAACCGGAATGAGCTTGGGCGTTAAAAACTGCAGTTCGCCAGGTCGCCCGCAAAGCCGGAAATATCCGCTGCCACAATCTGATCGTCTGGTCCCGTGCCCAATTCAAACAAGGTGAGCAACTGCCCGATAAAAGTAACTTGCATGCATTAGATGCATAAGACGAATGTGCGGGATTCGTTAGTTCGAGGGGCGAGGCGAGAGAGGCGACTGCGCGGTTGCATTGGCTCGGTAAGCGCGAAAGTTTCGATGGGTGGACGCGCTGCCATTTTGCTCGCGAAGGTATGGATCCGGCGACGCTTTGTCACGTCAGAGCTTTTGGATTGCGGGGATTATGGATTCGTTACGCCGTCGCAGTTTTGACACGGCGCTATTTTGTGTCGCTATTTTGTGTCTTGCGGCGGCGAGCGGCTTGGGCCAATCTTCAACAAATTCAACCTAGGATGTTTTATGTCACTTGAAGTGGAACTCCAAAAATACCCCAAAGAAGTCAAGTTGAAGGACGGCTCGAAGGTGAAGCTGCGCCCGCTCAAGCGCGCGGATGAAAAGGACTTTCACGCACTGTTCCTTACCATCCCGGAAGCCGAGCGCATGTTCATCAAGCATCGCGTCACCGACCTCGCGGTCATTCACGACTGGTGTGCCAACATTGATCTTGGCCGCAACCTGCCGCTGTTGGCCGCGGGCGACGGAAAAATTCTCGGCGTGGCCACGTTGCATCAGCAACTTGGCGGGTGGAAACGCCATATCGGTCGGGTGAGCGTGCTCGTGCAGCCGTCGGTGCGCGGCCGCGGCGTCGCCCGCGCGCTGGTGCAGGAGATTGTGGACATCGCCCGCGCCACGGGCCTGGAGAAAGTCGAAGCCGAGTTCATTGGTGGTCAGGCTACCGCCATCCATATGTTCGCGATGCTCGGCTTCAGCGAATTGCTCCGACTGGAAGATTACGTCAAGGACATGACCGCCAATTCGCACGACTATGTGTTGATGGGCCTGGATCTGAAGACTGACGAAGAATACGCCAGCGCGGGCGGCTGAAACCGTTGCGGAACGCGGAGTGCGGAGTGTGGAAGAGTAACCCAACCGCCCGCGCGGAGTCGTTACGATTCCGCACCCCGCACTCCGGACCCCGCACTAGGACATGCCTCCTGCCATCTGCCCTCACTGCGGCGCCCGGGTGCCGGCCCGAGCCCGAGCCTGTCCCGGGTGCGGCGCAGATGAATCAACCGGGTGGTCGGAAGCGGCCGGCGAGGACGGACTCGACCTGCCTGACGAGAACTTCGATTACGAGGAATTCACCAAGCGTGAGTTCGGTAGGGCTTCGGCCATGCCGCGAGGCTTGCATTGGTTCTGGTGGCTCGTGGCTTTGTTGCTCGTCGTGGGCTTGCTCGGGCTGTGGCTGCGATGAAAGGGCGGATCGTTCTTTTCTCCACGCCCGGTCGGTTCACTGAATAACTTGCAACAACCCCATTGCTCCGGCATATCCAACCCATGACAAGTGCCAGACTCGCCCCGCAAAAGGAAGAATTGGCGGGGCAACTTGTCGGCAAAGCCGGTTTGACAATTTCTACCCCCGTCGTTCCCATCGAAGTGGGGAGACTTGAATCTTCCGTTCTGATCCGAACGCTGGGGTCAAAATGTAGAACCGCCTTAAGTCGGCTGCTCCTTCTGAAACCAGCCCTTGGTCTGTTTGCGATCGTGACATTCTCCGATCAGGTAGGGGCGGGTTATGTGCCGTCCACAGTCCAGCCGCCACGCGTTCCACGTGAGTTCCGCGGGGTGTGGGTTGCGACGGTGGCGAACATTGATTGGCCGTCCAAGCCCGGTTTGAGCGTGACCGAGCAAAAGGCGGAGTTAATCACCCTGTTGGATCATGCGGCGAACTTGAAGCTGAATGCGCTCATCTTCCAGGTGCGCCCGGCGTGCGATGCGATGTACGCCTCGCAGTTCGAACCCTGGTCGGAGTATCTCACCGGTGCGATGGGCAAAGCTCCGTCACCGTTTTACGATCCGCTGGAGTTTGCGATCTCGGAAGCGCACCAGCGAGGGCTGGAATTGCACGCGTGGTTCAATCCCTATCGTGCCCATCATCATAAATCCTGGTCCCCCATCATGGCCCAGCACATCAGCAAGACCCGGCCCGAGCTGGTCCGCAAATACGGCAAGTTTCTCTGGCTCGATCCCGGCGAGCCCGCGGTCCAGGATTATTCGCTCAAAGTGGTGATGGACGTGGTCAAGCGCTATGACGTGGATGGGATTCACTTCGACGATTATTTTTATCCGTACGCGGAAAAATTGGCCGACGGCGGGGAGCTGCCTTTTCCCGACGACGCCAGTTGGCAGCGACTGGGTGCGGGCGGCAGGTTGAGTCGCGATGATTGGCGGCGGGAAAATGTCAACCGCTTCATCGAGCGGACCTATCAATCCATCAAGGACGCCAAGCCGTGGGTGAAATTTGGGCTCAGTCCGTTTGGCATCTGGCGCCCCGGCAATCCACCGCAAATCAAAGGCTTCGACGCCCATGCCAAACTCTACGCCGATGCGCGCAAGTGGATGCAACTCGGTTGGGCTGATTATTTTGCCCCGCAACTTTACTGGGCCGCCGATATCCGCGAGCAAAGTTTTCCCGTCTTGCTGAACTGGTGGGCCGAACAGAATGCCAAACAGCGGCACCTTTGGCCCGGGTTGAACGCTGCCGAAGCGGGCGGCAAGTTGAAAAATACGGAGATCGCCCACCAGATTCAACTCACCCGCAAGCAAGCGGGCGCGAGTGGGAACATCCTGTATAGCTTTCACGCGCTCGCGGATAATCGTGTGCTTGCGAATTCCCTGACGGCAGAATTCAGGCAGACAGCCTTGGCTCCCGCCTCGCCTTGGCTCGGTCGCAAGCCGCCCGCGACACCGAGTCTCAAGGTCGTGTCGTCGAAGCCGCTGCAAGTTCGTTGGACATCCGGGGAAGGCGAACCGGTGCGGTGGTGGGTGCTCCAGTACCAGACCAGCGCCGGTTGGCAGACGGAAATCCTGTCAGCCGAAGTGCGCGCGCGAAACTTCAAGGGCGGCGAGCCTGCATCCATCGCGGTGACAGCGGTGAGCCGAACCGGAGTGGCCAGCGCAGCCGCTGCAGTTGCGCGCGGTAACTGATGCGCACAAACTTCTCTGCCGCCAATGGAAATCAAAA
>JANOHH010001135.1:0-7361 GCA_031406395.1 Verrucomicrobiota bacterium
GAAGTTTCTGCTTCAACTCTTCTTCTAGCAGCAGCTCATTACAGCCGCGCTTTATGACCTGCAGCGCTTCGTCTATCGATGCCATTGGATTGAATTAAGTGAATTAAATGTTAGATTTATATGAAATACTTCAAGCTCGAACATGACGCCAATGTATTTTGTCATGGCTCAATCTCTGTTATTCTCTCGGCACCCAATATGGAGAGACCCATCCATGCAGGATCAAGAAACCGCAATTCGAGCCGCGCTAAACCGATGGTCGGCGTTAGTACTGAACACTTCTGGCAACCCGAATCGTTCGACCATTGGATTCGCGACGACCAGGAGATGGCTCGTATCTGCCGCTACGTTCGCAACAATCCGGTGTCGGCTCGCCTGTGCCAGCAACCTGAAGACTGGCAGTGGAGCAGCGCCTGGCCGGGTTGGGAAAACGCAACGAAGGCGTCGCCGACCTCGTAGCTCAGACCTCCGAGAATTCTGTATCGCAGGTTTCCAAAGCTGCGCAACGCTCGCTACTGGTGACGCGCTGGAAATTTCCGACACCCCGCCGATTTGGAAATCGGCGACACAGCAGGTTTGGAAACCTGCGCTACGATTGTTGGTCGTGCGCCCCATTATTTCTTCCCTCCCAAACACCACAGGTTCGTCGCCCCGCGCAGATACACTCGGCTGTTTACCAATGCGGGACTGGCGTGGAAGGTGTCGGCCAGCTTCGTGCGGCCCCGTTCTTTGAATACACGCCCGACTTCGAGGGCGACCAGTTCTCCCTTCGTCCCGAGGACAAGCAACAGCTTTCCCGCAATTGCCGGCGACGCCTGCACCTCCAGCTCCAGCTCCTTTTGCCAAACCATTTTTCCGTCCTTCGCATCGAAGCAAGTCAGCAGCCCGCCGCTCGTCACAGTGAAAATCAATTCGCCATTGCTCACCGGGCTCGTGACGTCGGGAGTGTTATCCTCCGCCGTCCACGCGACATGTGATTTAGCCACGTCGCCGGCCCCGTCTGGTCGAAGCGCGAAAAGTTTGCTCCCCGGATTGACCACGAGCACCAGCCCGGCCGCAAAGATCGGCGAAGGCGTGATTTCGCCTTCCATCAATTCCGCGCGCCACAGCTCATTGCCGTCCGCGAGGGACGAACTCATGACAAACGGCAGCGCCAGCGTGATGATCTGGGTCTTGCCCGCGGCCTCGATGATGATAGGCGAGGCCCACGAGCCGTGCGTCGGCTTGGTGCGATCCCAGAGCAGGCGTCCGGTCGCGCAGTCAAACGCTAGCAGCTTCGAGCCGCCGGGCGCGCCCTCGTCCTGATCCAGTTGCACGATGAGCTTGCCCGGCCAGATCGCCAGCGATGTGGCATTGCCATACATGTTTTTCGGGATGCCAATGTTCTTGGCCCAGGCGAGCGCGCCGTCAAACTTGAAGGCCGCGAGGTCGCCATTCGCGAACAGCACAAACGCGCGGCGTCCGTCCGTGGCCATGGTTGAAGCCGCGTAACCGGTTGCGTCGGGAATCTCCGGCAACGTGGCGGGACTGCCGGGCACCTTCTCGACGCCCCGCTGCCACAAGAGCTTTCCGTCCCCGGCATCAAAACAAAACACCGCGCGCTGTTTCGCGTCGCCGCCCGAGATGAAGACCCGATTGCTCCAAACGACTGGCGAATTGAAACCGAGCGCCGGCACAGGTGATTTCCAGACAACATTTCCGTCCGGGCTGGCGTCAAAATTCAGAGTCCAATCGCCTTTCGCGGCGCCGCCACCGTCCGAGCCGCGAAAGCGCGGCCAGTTGGCTTGGAACTCCACCAGCGATGGCAAGTCTGCCGCTGCGCTCTCGCCGCCAGGGAGAAGCTCATTCAAATTGCCAGCTTGATCCGACAACGGCGATCGGCTCGTAAATGCCAGCGCCAGCAAGCCGGTGCCGACCAAGGCACCGACGACCGCCACCGACCACCGCGCGCGGGATGCGGCTTGCAACGCTAGCGATTGGGCGTCCGTTCGGCGCTGCGGCTTGGGTGGTGGTTGCGTCAATCGCTCCGCCGATTTCGCCGCCAGCAACAGCGCGCCCACCCCGGCCACCAGCAGCCATCCACCCGTGACATTAAGCGCGAGTCGCCGGAAATAGCGTTGACGGAATTCGAGATCGAGCCGGCGAATCTCATTGCGCAATGCTTCATCAGTCGGCGCGGCGCGCAGCTTTTCCTTCAGTGCGAGCAGTTGCGGGGATTTCCAGGGGTCACGCTCGGCGGCAACCGAGTGCTGATAAAGCATGAAGGCGCAGAGAATCAGGCAGAACGCCACCGCAACCCAAGCGGCGCGTGAAAGCGCGCCAGAGTCCTGGAATGCGGTGGCAGAGCGCAGCGGCGACACCACTTTCCCAGAAGATGCTGGAGTCTCCAAAAGCGGCGTGGCGCTCCGCTTCCCGCAGCAGTCCAAATCGACTGGTCCTGGGTTGGCGCTTGGAGTCGTCATACTTTTGCACTTGCGGCTGCGGAAACCGACAAGGGTAATTCACTCACCGGCATCAGACCCGCACGCACAAGTTCCTGCGGGCACGAGCGGAAGCAACGCGCGCAGGCGAAGCACGCGCCACGGTCGGGCTCGAAATCCGTTCGCAAGGTCCGCAATGAAAGACTCACGAGCTTCACGCCCAGCACCAAGCCGACCCAGCCACCAAAAGCCACGCACGCCAGCCAGAAGCGGTGGCGCAGATCGGTGGCGGATTTCAGCAATGCCTCCGGGTCACGTTCCGCGCGTTGGAGTGCCAGCGTCTCAGGCGTCATCACACCGTAATCCACCGGCGATCTCTGTTGCGTGATGTAACGCTCGGCAAGTTCAACCGTCGGGTTGAGTTGGGAAACCGGCGTCGCCAGCCGTCCACCCAGCCACGCGCCGCCCGCGATCAGCATCGGCACGAGCAAGACAAGCCAGCCGAGCCGACGACGTTCGGGCGCGAGCAATTTTGGTTCAACCGTCCCCAGCGTAGGCTCGCGCATTGCGCCGTAAGGACAGGCGTTCGCGCAAAGTTGGCATTGGGTGCAGATGTCGGGGGTGACGCGTACCCGCCATTTCGAGGCGAGGGCAGCGAGTTTGAGTAGCGCGCCGTAGGGACAGAGAAAGCGGCAGTAGGGTCGGCCTAAAAACATGCCAAGCACGAGCGTCAGCGCCGCCAGCGCGATGAGCAGGCCCGGGCCATTGAGGCGAAAGATCGGCACGATCGGATCGTAGCGGCAGATTGGAAAGCCCGTGCCGGTAGCAGCGAATGCGAGGCCAAAGCCGAGAAAGATAAACGGCAAAATACCCAACGCATGTTCAAGCCAGGCGGGGACTTTGACCGGTTTGATGAGTAGCAAATCCTGCAACGCGCCATGCGGACAGACCCCGGAGCAAAACGCGCGTCCGGCAAATAATGCCACGATGAGCGGCAGCGCGAAGAACGCAATGACCGTTAGCGGCACGGTGTAGCTGGCATCGAACAGGCCGAGGATAATGTTCTGCGGCGCGCCAATGGCGCAGATACAACCCGCGCGCCAGAAGCCGAAATACGCGAGCGAGAAAATCGAGAGCCAGAACAGTCCGCGGCGCGAACGTTGTTTGTAGATGAGCCACACCGCGACGCCAAGACAGCCCGCCAGCACGGCGACGTCGAGGTATTGCAGCCATTCCGCGCGAGCGGCGGGCGTGGTGGTGATGGGGAGTTGGTGATTCGTTTCGCTGAAATCGGGAGGGGGGAAACGGGGTTCGGCGAGCGAGGTGAAGGTCAGCAGTGCAAGCGTCGCCAGCATGCGCAGTATAGCCTTTGCCCCAGAACTGATGCACCACAGTGGGTAGGGTCGTCGCGCTGCGACGATCCCGGCCCGTGCATGGCCGGAACACTTCATCGTATTGTTCGCATTCCGTGGAGAAGAATTGCGCCGCTGCACGCGGCGCTGGTCGTCGCAGCGCGACGACCCTACCACCGGAACGGAAGCCGTCCGTTCCGTTTCAGACAGAGCCTCCTCACGTCGGCTGCTACGTTGGAGAAGGCGGTACATGGTTAATGCGCGTGGGTGGTCTTGAGCAGATACGGCTGGCTCGACGGCACGCGGCGGAAGGCGTCGCCGGGACAGGTGCGGGCGATGGCGCATTCGTTGCAGTGCACGCAGCGATCGTGGCGGATTTGCAGGAACAGCGAGCCGTTGCCGAAGCGATTGCAGCCCTCGACGCATTTCGCGCAGCCGATGCAAAGCTTCTCGTCAATCTTGTATTCGTAATAGGGATCTTCGATAAACGAGCGTTGGATTGCGCCCGTGGGGCAGAGCTGGTTTTCGGCGGCGGTAGTCAGGGCGTTCGGCTCCGGCTCGAAGTAGCCGGTGCAGAGATTGCAGTAGCCGCACATGGCGAAGGCGTGGACGCATTTCACGGCGGACTGTTCGAGCACGCACTTTGTGGCGCAGTTGCCGCAACGGAGACATTTCTGCGGATCGATCTGCCAGACCCAACCCTCGGCTGTGCTGCGACTGGCCACCACACCGGCAAGCGCGCCGAGACCGGTCATCGCGGCAATGCGCGCGCCATTGCGCAGAAACGTGCGGCGGGTGGTCGGCAAATCAGATTTTGGCTTCTCGCTCATGCCTTGGGTTTCATCACGTGCACGTCGCCGGTGACGAGGTCCAGTATGTAGATCCGCCCTTGCGCATCCACGGCGGCGTCGAGCCCGCCGGCGGTGCAATCAGCCGGGCCGCAGGCCTTGCCATTTTCGACGAACGATTCCACACCCGCGACGACGGACTCGAACTCGCCGGTCGCACCGTAAACTTTCACGCGCGGCAAGCCTTTCTCGCACGTGATGAAGCGACCGTCGGGTAGCAGCGCAAGGTTGATGGGATTACAGCAGCCACAGAAACCCTTGATGCCCATCGAGACCGTGCCCCACGCGCCTTCAAAGTCGCCATCGGCGGTGTACAGCTCGACCCGATGGCGCCCGGGATTGCTCACGCGCAGCAAGCCGTCACGGGCGATTTCGACATCGAAGAATGGACTCGGAATGATGAAACCAGGGATGTTGCGCTCTTTGTTTTTCTCGCCGAGACGATGCCGCAGCTTGCCGGACTTGTCGTAGCGCAACACGACCCGATTCCCCGCGTCCGCGACGAAGACTTCATTCTCCGTTACGGCGATTCCGGTGAGCCAAGCTTGTTTGCCCGGCGAACCCCACGTGGCTTTGCGTTGACCTTTGGCGTCGAAGACTTCGATGTGGTCGCGCAGACCGAGATAGATCGTCCCGTCTTTTTCAACCGCACAGCAGCGGGACGGTTCGGCCAGGGCAATCTCCAGTCCGCGCTCGCCGGAGCGGTTCATCGCCGTGAGATAATTGCCGGAGCAAAGGTAGAGCGTTTCATCCGGCCCAATTGCGATGCGCTTGGCTTCGGCATGCGGCGCTTTCCACCGCGCGGTCTCTTCGTAGGCGATGAGTTTGGGATCGGTCTTTTGGAGATGCGAAACGTCGTAGGCGAATGGATTCGTGGTGGCCTTTTCGGCCGCTTGCCCGCGCTGCGAAGCGATGGCACCAAGAATGGCCAGCGTGCCAGCAGTCTGGCCGAAGAATTCCCGGCGCGAGGCGAGTTGAAATTCGCGTTTCATGAAACCCCTCCTTTGCTTGTAGGAGCCGACGTGAGGAGAACTCCACCAACCGAAAAGTTGGAGCATCGGCTCCATGAACCTCTTTTTCGCAAGTCGTTGGAATTCAACCCTGCTTGCGGGAGGTTCATGGATAGGCTCTGACTTTTCGGTGAGTTGGTTTGAGCCTCCTCATGTCGGCTGTTACGAAAATAAAATTCTTTGGCCGAAAGAGCCTGGGGCAAACCGCAATCCGCAAACGTTTCGCAACTGCGGCAGATTCCCTGATTGATGCAGGTCTGGCCGGCAAGCTTCCCGCCGCTGCGTTGAACCAGCGTAGCCGACACCGCCCCCAACGCGGTGAGCAGGGCATAACGCGCGCCGCCGCGCAGAAACTCCCGCCGGCTCGCGCCGCCAGTTTGGTCGGCTTCGTTCATGGCGCAAAAATGAAGGGCTCCGGCCCGAAGAAATCCACGAACCGGCTGCCACTTTGATTGACCCCTGAAAGCTAGGCGCGCCCACCTAATCCCGCTTCCTTTAGATTGGCAAACATTGGCTCTTTATTGCCGCCGGGCGGCACGGGCGTAGTGCTGGTGACGACAGGATCAGGGCCAGCTGATGAGGACGCATCTTGAAGGTTGCCCCGGAACGGCGGGGTGTTCAACCGCCGGGGGCGCAAGCTAAGACTCGCTCACCGCGCAACGACATCACGGGGAAAGCCTGTCCCACCGTCCGACAGAAGAGCCCGCTTTGCCAAACCGTCGAACAAGCAAAAAGAGGGAAGGAGACAAGCTCCTTCCCTCTTGAATTACCGGCTTGATTCAGGACTTATTTACCACGACCGCGGTCGTGAGGAACGGTTACCTCCACGGTCTTCCGTTCGGACTTGTTGCCCGATCCATCCACCGCTTGCACCGTGATCGTGTAGATGCGCGTGCCGTCTTTCCCGGAGCGTTCCGCTCGCAAATTCGCGGTGTGGGGGCCGGTGATTTCCCAGTCGGGGGCCGTGTTCCCACTCCCCCGCACATCCACCGCTTGATTGCTCTTGATGGAAATAATCTTCCAGCGAGTCGGCCCGCAAACATCCGTCACCCGCGCTTCGACCTGAACGGCCACCATTTTATGATTCGGCGGCCAGATGCAATTGGGGGTTGCGGTCACTCTGGCAATCACCGGTGGAATCGTGTCCACCACGGTCACGGTCGTCGAACAGGTTGCGGTATTGCCTTCGGAATCCGTAGCCGCCACGGAGACGAGGTTCGTGCCCAGCGGGAATTCCGCCGGGAAATTTACCTCGGTGGGTGACGTGGTGGCGCCGGCTGCCAAATTGTTGGTCTGCAAGGCAGTACCGTTTACGGACCACACCACGACCAAGGCATCGCCTTCGGGGTCGGAAACCGTACTGGTCAAGGTGGTCAGACTGCCGCATTCGGCTTTGACCGGTGCCGGACACGCGATCACCGGTGATTTATTAATTTCTCCGACGAGCTGGCCCCGGATCTCACCGCCAGGATAATTGGTGGTGTGGATGTTGATGTAGTGCAAGCCGGCCAAGAGATTGGTCACCTGAGCGGCCGGAATCTGAACCTGGCCATAGATGAGGCCACCCAAAGCTGCATCCCCCGGCGTGAAGAGATAAGGGGCGAGGTTGACAACCACCGGACCATTGGTGCCCGGACCCGCCGGGCCGTGAATATGCATGCTCACGGCTGGGGCAGTGAGGTTCGCGTATCCGGCTGCGGAACCATAGCCCAGCGCCAGCGTCAGAAGGAC
>JANOHH010001147.1:0-2368 GCA_031406395.1 Verrucomicrobiota bacterium
GCCCGCCCGAGACAACCGTCTGGGAGTTCCCACGCGGCGACGAATCGTGGAAGATTGAGATGGCCGAATTCGCCGAGGACATCCACCTCAAACGCACGCCCGTGCCCGGCCTAAAAGAAGCCATCGCCGCGATGGTCGTGGTAGAGAAGATCTACGGCAAACGCCAGTAGCGGCGTCTCGGCAGGGTGCCGCAAATTTCTACGGCTCAGTTTAGCAGATTCTCAAAACGGAGTATGGTTGCTCTGTATGAAAACCTCTTCATCCCTCTTTGAAGCATATCTCAAGTGCCCGACCAAGTGCTGGCGCCGCGCGCAGGGCGAAGTCGGGGACGACAACACCTACGCAACTTGGGTTCGGACCCAGACGGACTCCTACGCCAGCGAAGTCGCAAAACATCTGGTGAGCAACATGACCAGCCCGGAACCCGTGGCGACCGCGCCCGATATTGCCGGCTTGAAAACGGCCCAATGGCGTCTCGCGCTCGAAGTGGCCGCTGAATCTCAAATGGAGTCATGCACTTGGGAATCCCGCCTTCACGCCGTTGAGCGCGTGCCATCCGAAGGCCGGGGCAATGGGGCGCAGTTTATTCCCATCCGTTTCATCCACCGCAACAAGCTCACCCAGGACGACAAGTTGCTGCTGGCGTTCGATGCCTTTGTGCTTTCGCAAGCTCTGGGGCGCGACATCGCGACCGGCAAAATCATCCACGGCGACCTCCGTAACTGCGCTCGGCAGAGCGCGGCCAATTCTCAAGAGCAACCGGCTGACGAGCCAACCGACACCGCGCCAGAAACGACGCCAGCCGCGCCCTCCCAAGCGCAGCCATGCGTCACAAAGGTGAAGACCTCTGCCCTGGCCGGCGAAGTGCGGAAACGCCTTGGGAAAATCACCGCGTTGCTCGCCAGCCCCGCGCCGCCCGATCTCGTCCTGAACCGGCACTGTGCCGAGTGCGAATTTCAGGCCCGCTGCCGAAAGATCGCGGTGGAGAAGGACGATCTCAGCCTGCTGGCCGGCATGAGCGCGAAGGAGCGCCAGAAACTACGCAACAAAGGCATCTTCACCGTCACCCAACTCTCCTACACATTCCGGCCGCGCAGAACGCCAAAGCGTGCGAAGAATCCGGCGAAGCCGCGTTATCTTGCGCTTCAAGCACTGGCCATCCGTGAAAACACAATTTATTTCCACGGCACGCCAACACTCCCTCAATCAAGAATACAGGTCTATTTGGACATCGAAGGACTGCCGGATCGTGGTTTTTATTATCTGCTCGGCATCTTGGTCGTTACGGATGGACACGAGACGTTCCAATCATTTTGGGCTGACACCCAAGCCGAAGAACCGACAATTTTCGCTCAATTCGTGGAAACTGTCGGCCAGCTCAAAGATTTTCGCGTATTTCATTTTGGCGATTACGACACCGCCGCCTTGAAGCACATGAAAGCTCGCCTGTCAGAGGCCCATCAGAAACAACTCGATGTGATTCTTGGGAAATGCACGAATGTCCTTTCTGCGATTTACCCGCACGTTTATTTCCCGATCTACTCGAACAGCCTAAAAGACATTGGCCGGTTTATTGCCGCCGATTGTCCTACTAATGATACGACTGGGCTTCATAGCATTGTCTGGCGAAGCGAATGGGAGGCGAAAAGCGAACTTGATTTGAAGGCCAGGCTTATCGATTACAACCGCACAGACTGCGTGCTCCTGAACCGTCTGTCAGATTCCATGGTTCGACGAACTTCCAATGACGGCTTGAAGGAAGCTGGCATAAAAGTGGATTTCACTCAGGAAATGATAAATGAGCGACCTCGTTGGCAAATGTTCGCGCCTAGAAAATATACGCTCCAAGACATGCAGGGGATTTCCAAGTGCGGCTACTTCGATTATCAGCGTGAGAAAGTGCTCGTGAGAACACACCGTCAGTTTAAGGTCATCAACCGGAAGCACCGCAAGTGGAAGAAGACCAACCTTCGTCCTAATCAGGTAATTGTGTTTGAAAACAAACGCTGTCCCGAATGTCGCAGCAGAAATATCACAATCGTCAGGGAAATGAGTCGTGTTTTGGTTGATCTGAAGTTTTCAAGAAAAGGAGTGAAGAAGTGGATCATTGATTTCCGCGCCAAGCGATATCACTGCTCGAAATGCAAAGCCTACTTTTCCTCCCGGGAACGAAAAGGAAGTCCTCGAAAATATGGTCACGGCATTTTGTGTTGGGCGCTTTATTTGAACATTGGCTACGGCTTGAATATGAGTCGCGTTGCGAAGATGTTTGGTGAGCTGTTTAGAGTTTTTCTGGATGTGGATGCGCTATTCCTGTGTCGTCGTTATGCGGTTGATTATTACGAGAGTCTTTACGAAGAACTTTTGC
>JANOHH010000368.1:0-13327 GCA_031406395.1 Verrucomicrobiota bacterium
CCAAAACCGCTCGACGTCCCGGGTGCTCATTTGAACGGCGTTTATCAAGGTCTCCCTTTCCTGGCGCAGAAAAACGCGCCCATCGCCCTGGACCTGCCGCCGGTGGAAGTGCAAGGCAAACGCGTCGTCGTCCTTGGCGGCGGGGACTCCGCCATGGATTGTCTGCGCACCGCCCTCCGTTGTGGAGCGGCGGAAACGGTGTGCGCGTATCGGCGCGACCTGGACAACATGCCGGGCAGCCGGAAGGAATATGCCAACGCTTTGGAGGAAGGAGCGCAATTCATGTTTCTCACAAATCCCCTCGCACTCGAAGGCAATGCCCAGGGAGAAGTCACGGCCGTGCGCTGCGTGAAGATGGAATTGGGCGAGCCGGATGCGTCCGGCCGGCGCAAACCACGACCCGTGAAAGGCTCGGAGTTTGTTTTGCCCGCTGATCTCGTGCTGATTGCTTACGGCTTTGACCCCGTTCCTTTTCCGCCGGACAGCGATTTGGCGCAGATTGCCCTCAATGACTGGGGGGCGATCAAGGTTGATGAAAAGCAGATGACGAGCGTAAACGGAGTTTTTGCCGGAGGCGACGTGGTGCGCGGGCCAAGCTTGGTGGTCCACGCAGTGAGGGACGGCCGGAAGGCAGCGGAGGGAATTCACCGCTACCTAAGCGCCAACGCGCGACGTTGATCATGGCGTCATTGAATCCGCACTTTGACCCAATCGCGGGCTTCGTCGTGTGTCTTCAACTCATCCTGCAACTGTTTCTCGCGAATCTCGGCCAGCAGTTCTCCCATCGCGGGGCCGGGTTTCACACCCAGCTCGATCAAGTCCAAGCCGGTCAGCAGCGGCGGGCGAATCTCCGGTTGCTTGGCCAGCTCCGCCGATTGCGCCACGAGGAATTCGTGGATATCCAGCCTCCCATGCGAGCCGAGGCAATCGAGCCGATGCAAGGCCAGTTCCAGCGGAAACGTGTCCCGCAGGAGCATCCGGCGCAGCGTGGCTTTGCGCATGTGCGGCGCGTCCTTGAACTGCATGTGATGTCGCACTGCCGTGGCCACTTCCTCGATTTGCTTTCGTGGGAAGCGCAGGCGTTCCAGAATTTCCTCCGCCATCGTCGCCCCGATCTTTTCGTGCTCGTAGAAATGAATGCTGCCGGTTTCGGGATCGCGCGAGGCGGTCACGGGCTTGGCAACATCGTGCAGCAGAACAGCCCATGGCAACGAAGGATGGGCCTCGGGCGGCAGTTGCTTCAACATCAGGCAAAGATGATTGAACACCGTGCCTTCGGGATGAAAATCCGGCGACTGCTCACACGTCACCGTGGCGGCAATCTCGGGCAGGACGTGTTCGAGTAGGCCGCTGCCGTGGAGGAGTCGGAGGCCACGTGAAGCCACGGTCTCCATGTCGCAACCGGTGTTAGGAGGCGGGTCGCGGTCCGACATCGCAGTCCGCCTCCTTACGTCGGCGGCTCCGGGAATTGGGGCCGGACTAAACAGTTTAAGGAGTTCATCGCGGATGCGCTCGGCGCTGATGTGTTTGATCTTGGCGGCATTGGCCTGGAGTGCGGCAAAGGTCGCCGGCTCGATCTCAAAATCCAGTTGGGCTGCGAACCGGACGGCCCGCAGCAAGCGGAGATGATCTTCCGCAAACCGTTCCTCCGGCGAGCCGATGGTACGGATGACTTTGGCGCGCAAGTCGGCCTCGCCGCTCACCCAGTCGTGCGACTGCTCCGCGATGGGATCGAAGAAAAGTCCATTGACGGTGAAGTCACGGCGCTCGGCATCCGCGCGCGCATCCGCGAACACGACGGTTTCCGGTCGCCGGCCATCGAGGTAGTCCGCTTCCGCCCGGAACGTGGCGACCTGAAACTGGTGTTCCCCCTCGACCACGACAATGACACCAAACTTGCGTCCGACGGCGACTGTGTGCGGGAAAAGCTTTTCGATCTGCTCCGGCAACGCGGAAGTGGCGATATCGTAATCGCCCGGCGCGCGACCGAGCAGAAAGTCGCGCACGCAACCGCCCACCCAGAAGGCGGAGTAGCCGGACGTCTGCAAGCGGCGGACGATGTCGGTTGCCAGTTGCCGTGATTCGGTTGCGGGTAGGGTCGCCATTTGCGGCTTACGATTTACGATTTGCGATTGGGGAGTCGAGCTTGGATTTGCCAAAGGCGGTCGAGAAACACCCGTAGCGCAGGCTGGCAGCCTGCTGTATCGCCAATTGGTAATCGGCAAAGGTCACGACAGTTCAACGGCGTGCGGGCTGTCAACCCGCGATACAGCAGATTGCCAATCTGCGCTACGCGCCCCAAATTCGCTTCACATGCTCGACCCCGCGTTTGAGTTCCTCGACGGGCATGGCCGGGCCGAACTCAAAGACTTTGATGTGTTCCGGTTTCACGAACGGTTTCAACGCGGCAAAATCCACCGAGCCGCTACCGGGCGCACAGTGGTCGCGCGCGGGCGGTTGCACATCGTGGATATGAAAGCCGGCGAGGCGGTCGGCGTAAGTCTGAAGATGCTGGGCGTGCTGGATGAAACCCAGGTTCTCCTTGATCTGCGCGTGGCCGGTGTCGTGCCAGTAGGCCATGACCGGACTGGACAATTCACGGAACAACAACGCGAAGTCGTCCTCGAACGGCAGTTCCTCGAGTGCTTCGCGGTTTTCGCAGCCGAGCTTGATGCCGCGCGCTTCGGCCTCGGGAATGATTTTGCGGAGTGAAGCGTAGAGTCGTTCAACGAATTTCCCCTGCTTTGCCTTCCGCTTTTCGCTGAGCTCCGCCACGACCTTCTGGTACTTCGGCGAATTCTTTTCACCGCGCTCCAACATTTCCTTGAGTTTTCCGGAGTAATCCTTGAGTTCAACGCTGCCCAGATGCAGAACGACAAGCGGGGCTTTGACGCGCGTGGCGAATTCGAGCGTTTTGAGCGTGTGCTTGAGGGCGGATTCCCGTTCGCGGTCGGACTCCGCGGTGAACTGGTAAAGATTGGGCGCGGAATGATTCACCCCCATCGGCAGCGGACAGAAATTGTGCAGGGTAGAAATTTTCATTTCCCCGGCACTTACGGCCTCGAGAATGCCGGGCAGGAGGCTGATGCGGGTGCCGTGACTCAGTTCGGCGTATTCAAAACCGAGTTCCCGAACCTCGCGCAGCAGGGCGCGACCCTCCGTGTGGCGGTGGGAATTCCAACAGGTCGAGAGGGAATACATGTCGTTAAAAAACTAAACCGCTGAATCGTCCGAAAGTTCAAGGAACATCCGGCCCATCCAACGGTCAAGAAATCCAGAACCCCGGACGACGACAGTGCCGTCGTCCGGCGGCCAAACTTACAGATCGGCGTAACGCGCCGTCAGCATGGCTGAGAAACGCGCGACTTTTTCCTTACGCCGACGCTTTTCGCTCGGTTTTTCGTAACTCCGGCGCAGGCGCACATTGCGCAAAGTGCCTTCGCGATCAATTTTCTTCTTCAGGCGGCGCAGGGCTTTATCCACCGGCTCGCCTTTTTTTAATTTAATCTCGGTCAATCCAACTCACTTCCTTTCCGGGAGAGACAGCCGGCGGTTGGCCGGATGCTCGAAATAGGGCGCGCAGAATAGGTTTCCCCACCCTGCCCGTCAATGGGCAATTCCGCCCAATTTTTCAAGCGCAAACGCAGCGATCAAAGGCGAAACAGCCTTTTTGCGTTTCCATACAAGAGTTTGCGCTCAATCTGACGGGTCGGTGCAAAGCGACGAACGGTGGCGATGGTTTCCGCGCCCTGACATTTCGGACCGCCTCCCTCGTGATCGTTGCAGTCGCTGCCGTACATCAATTTGTCCTGGTGGCGCTCGAAGAATCCCGGCGTGAAGGTTTCGTCGCGCGTGAGCGCATTCAAGCCGGAACCGGCGGAGAGATCGCCGAACATGTTCGGATAATCGGTGAGGTATCGCTCGGTCAACCCGCCCGGCGTGACCGGTCCCTTTGGATATAACACGGCCTGGTCCCGGTGGTTCTGATCCACGTTCGCCCACCAGGTCTGGGCATGGCCAATGAAGTTTACGCGCGGATACTTTTCGAGCATCCGGTAGAATCGCTCAAAGCCGTAGTTGTACATCTGGAACTGCCAGTGCATCAGCACGGGCACACGATGCGCTTGGGCCAAGGCGTAGATTTTTTGCATGGCCGATGAATCACACTCCACGCCGAATTTCTGCTCTGCGATCATCACCGCACCCAGCTTCAAATACGTTTCGATCTCCGCCGCTGCCCCTTCGGCATCCGGCACTTCGTTGGCGGCGAAGCGAAATTCCCTCGGATGCGCCCGGGCGAACTCGCAGCAGGCTGCGTTGCCAAACGCTTTGGCTTCCAAACCATTTGAAACCCCATCATGCGTCGCCGCGCTTTTCATGGGCCGGCCGGCGGGCAGCAAAATCGTAGTCGTCACACCCATCGCCCGTTGGTGTTGAAGCAGCACCGCGTCCGGCCGGTTCGAATAATTGACGTGCTGGTGAATATCAATGATGGGCTCGGGCCGCCCCGGCTTCGTGGCACAACCGGTCAAAGCCGCCCCAGCGAGACTGAGCCCCGTGGCGACCAAAAATTCACGGCGAGAAAGATTCCCTTTCACGGTTGTGCGACCCAGCTGGCAATGGCTCATGGATGCAGTCTGCGGCAGGCTGATTTAGGGTTCAACGGAGAAAACGCTTGCACTTGGATGATGGACTGTCTGAATACGTCCCGCATAACTTATGAAACTCGATCTCGTTTTGGCGAAGGCCATTGCTTCGCTGTTCACGCTGACCGCTTCGGCCGCGCCACCGGATTTGACGCTGGCCGATTTGCCGCGCGTGCCGCCGGTTGAGACAGCAAACGTCTTCCAGACCTTTCAGATCAAGCCGGGCTTTACCCTTCAACTCGCCGCCGCCGAACCGCTCGTGCTCGACCCGATTGAAATCTGCTTCAACGAGAATGGGCGGATGTTTGTGGTGGAGATGCGGGACTACTCGGAAATGCGGGACGTGCAACCGCATCTCGGTCGGATCCGCCTGGTTTCAGATGCCAACGGCGACGGCGTGTTCGATCAGGCGACGGTTTACGCGGAGGACTTGCCATGGCCGACCGGCGTGTGCTGCTACGACGGCGGCATTTTCGTCGCTGCTTCCCCGGACATCATTTATTTCAAGGACACCGACGGGGACGGCAAGGCGGATATCCGCAAAATTGTTTTCACCGGCTTTGGCGCGGGCAAGGGCGACAAGTTGAATGTCCAGGCGCTCGTGAACGGGCTGCGCTGGGGCATGGACAACCGCATTCATGGCCAGACCTCCAGCAATGGCGGGGTGCTGAAGCGCGGGGATACGCCCGAGGCCGCGGCGTTCGATTTACGCGGGCGCGATTTCAGCTTTGATCCACGCCAGCTCGACCTGCGCACGGAAACCGGCGGCGGCCAATACGGCATGTGCTTCGACAACCACGGGCGCAAGTTTGTTTGCAGCAACTCGCACCACATCCAGACTTTCATGTATGACGCGGAATACGGGGAACGAAATCCCTATTACAATATGCCGCCCGCGATTGTGGACATCCCCGTGGATGGACCGGCCGCCGAGGTATATCGCACCAGCCCGGAAGAAGGCTGGCGGGTCATCCGCACCAAGTGGCGGGTGACCGGCGTGGTGCAGGGTCTCATCGAAGGCGGCGGACGTTCGTCGGGTTATTTCACGTCGGCCACGGGGATCACCATTTATCGGGGCGACGCGTTCCCCGAGGATTTTATCGGTGACGCCTTTATCGCGGATGTGGGCAGCAATCTGATTCATCGGAAGAAAGTTCGACCGGACGGGGTGACCTTGATCGCCGAGCGGCCGGCCGATGAACTGAAGGTTGAATTCCTCACCTCCACCGATCTCTGGTTTCGCCCGGTGCAACTGGCGAACGCGCCGGACGGCTGCCTCTATGTTTGCGACATGTATCGCGAGGTCATCGAGCATCCGTGGTCGCTCCCGGAGAACATCAAGAAGCTCCTCGACTTGAACGCCGGCAATGATCGCGGACGCATTTACCGCATCGCTCCCGATGGGTTCAAAACGCGCAAACCACCGCAACTCGGCAAGGCGACCACGAAGCAACTCGTTGCTACGCTCGAAAGCAAGAACGGCTGGCATCGCGACACCGCCGCGCGCCTGCTGTTCGAACGACAGGACAAGGCCGCCCTCCCCCAACTGGAAAATCTGATCCGTAAATCCACTTCAAGCCTCGGTCGGTTGCAGGCAATGCACGTGCTCGACGGGTTGGGCGGGCTAACCGCGGCTGACTTGTTGACGGCATTAGACGATGCGGACCCCACGGTACGGGCTCACGCCATCAAGCTTTCCGAAAAATTCATCGCGTCCGGCAACGCCGCCCTCTGGTCAAAAGTTTGCGACTTGCGAACCGATCCCGATATCAACGTCCGTTATCAATTGGCCTTCACCCTCGGCGAGTTCAATCGCCCCGGCAAAATTGAATCACTGGGAGTCATTGCCCGGCGCGATCGGGACCGCCCATGGACGCAAGCGGCCATTTTTTCTTCGCTGGCAGATGGCGCCGGCGAGCTGTTCACAGCGATGGCAAGCGACGCCCGCGTACGCGAGTCGCCCGCGGGACAGGATTTTCTGCGGCAACTGATTGTGTTTGTCGGCGCGAAGGACCAGGCGGAGGAAGTGGCCGCCGCCCTCAAATTCATCGGCCAGGTGGATGACCCGGCCATGATGTTCGCAATGACGCAGGCCCTGGGAGATGGCTTGCAGCACGCAAAAAAATCTCTGACTTCCGCCGGCGATAGTCTGACGATCATTCTGCGCCGGGCCGAAACTGAAGCCGTCAATGCCGCCGCGCCCGAAGCCTTGCGCGTGGCGGCAATCCAGTTGCTCGTTTACACCAGCTACGAAACCTCCGGCAAGCTGCTGCTCGGGTTGCTCGACCGCTCACAGCCGCAGCCCGTGCAATTGGCGGCGTTGGCCACCCTCGACCGTTTTGCGGCGGCGGCACTCGGCGTCGAGTTGACGAGCCGCTGGAACACGCTCTCCCCGCGCTTGCGGGCGGCCGCGTTGACGGCGCTACTGGCGCGACCCGAGCGCGCCACGGCATTGTTGCAGGCCATCGAGGCGGGCACGATCCGGGCGAGCGTGCTGGACTCGACGCAGATCAAACTCCTGACCAAGTATCGCGATCCGGAAGTGCGCCAACTCGCGGTGAAAGTGCTGGCCGCCCAACCGGTCAGCCCACGGAAACCGATCATCGTTAGCTTCATGCCCGCGCTAGAGCTTGCCGGCGACGCGGCGACGGGTAAGAAAATCTACACGGAGCGGTGTCTTTCCTGCCACCGTTCCAATGGCGAAGGCTTCGCGCTGGGCCCCGATTTTGTGACGGTGAAAACCACCGGCAAGGAGAAACTGTTGACTAACATCATTGACCCGAACGGAGAAGTGCGCCCGGAATTTGTCGGTTACGTGCTGGAGACGAAGGATGAACAAAGCTTGCTCGGCCTGGTCGCGAATGAAACCGCCACGAGCGTCACGCTGCGCCAGGCTTACGGCAAGCAGGACGTGATTCCGCGGGCCAACATCACCAAGCTGCAGAGCCAGGGCCAGTCCGTGATGCCGGAAGGATTGGAGGCCGGCCTCACGCCGCAGGCCATGGCTGACTTGCTCGAATACATTTCGACGACGGCGCAGTAAGGTAATTGTCCACTCCACCCCCGCCGTCCGCTCAAGCCCGTGGGGGCAGCTTTTTTTCGACGGGCGACTTGGCCAGTTCGACGTAGCGCGGCAAGCCGCCTTCCATCGTGACCTTTACTTCCCCTTCAATCAGCGGGCGGGCGTACTCGATGAACTTCTCGTTCGGCAGAAAGCCATCCGCCGTGAACCAGTCACGCGGCATCCGGTGCTCCACGTTGGCGATGTCTCCCAGCGGTTGCAGACCGGTCGTCCACTGGTACGGCGACGATTGTTCGCGCACGAGTTTGACCATGAACCCCGTCTTGCCTTCGATCGCCGCCCGCACAGCTGCGGCACCACACGCCGCCGCTTCCGTCGCATCCGTCAAACTGGCGAAATGCGCCGCCGCCCGTTGCGCGTAACCGAGCTTCACGGTGCGCGACTTGATCTTGAGTTTTTCCGTGATGAGTTCGGCCAGATGCTCCGCCGCGCCGGACAACACCGCATGGCCGAACGCGTCGAGCCGGGATGAATCCGCCGCGATCTCCGCGCCCGCCGCGTTGCGCAGCCCTTCGCCCACAACGACGATGCAGTATTTGTTGGCCGCGACCGTCGCACGGACCTGCTCCAGGAACGCCGGTTCATCCAGCAGGATTTCCGGCGGAAGAATGAGGTGCGGCGCATCGGTCGGCTGCCGTTTGGCCAGCACCGCGCCGGCGGCGATCCAGCCCGCGCTCCGGCCCATGACCTCAATCAAGACACACGCGCCGTCGTCCGTGGCCATCGCGCCCACGTCGGCGGCAATTTCCATGACCGTCGCGCCGACGTATTTGATCACCGAACCGTAGCCGGGGCAGTGGTCGGTGTGCGGCAGGTCGTTATCAATCGTCTTGGGGACGCCGTTGACCCGCAATTCGTAGCCGCGCGCCAAGGCCTGTTCATGAATCTTGTGCGCCGTATCCTGCGAATCGTTGCCGCCGAGGTAGTGGAAGTAGCGAATGTTGTGCGCGGCGAAAATTTCAAAGAGCCGGTCCATGTCGCGCGCGGTGGCTTCCGGGTTCTGCTTGAAATCGATTTTGTAGCGGCAGGTACCGAGCGCGGCGCCGGGTGTGGATTTCAAACCTTCGATCGTGCGCGATTTCTCGTCATTGATGTCAATCAACTCCTCGTTAAGGATGCCAAGGATGCCGTTCAAGCCGCCGTAAATTTCCTCGATGCACTCGTGCCGCCCGGCTTCCTGAATGACGCCGGCGAGACTGGCATTGATGACGGCAGTGGGGCCGCCGGATTGGGCTACGAGCAGATTACCTGTGAGTTCGGTCATAATTTAGTGTTCGTCGGAGAGGCAACCGCGGAATACGGGAAATTCCCCTCCAAAATTCGCGCCGCACCTTGCCAACGACTGCACGCAGTGTCAAAGACCAATTCCAGACAGTCGGAACTCCAAATTTATTGTTGTCGTCCTCGTCAATGATGACGGTCACGGACGTGTCGGCGCCTGCGCCGTAGCCGACGGTGAAAGTACGAGTTTGCGAACCACCGATGTGCCCCGTGTCGTAAATCTGGTAGGTGCCGCAATAGACCGTCAGGCGATCACTTAACGAGCCAAAGAGGTAGCTGAAATTCAAGGGGCCCGCCGTCCGTCCGGTGTAAAACACATTTGTATGGGCGACACCGCTCAAGTCGCCGCAGTTGAATCCATCGGTGTAGGTTGCCGAGTCGGTCGTGCTGACGTGGAAGCTGACGTTGCTGCCGAAGAGGGCGGGCTAACTCCTGGGCTGGGTGAGGAACGTAAGGGACGCTTGCGCCGGCCCAACCCCGACGAGACCAAGCCACACCGAGCGCCCGCCGTCGAAGCGAGCCAGTATTGATGCCAATGGCCATAGACCGGAGGGCTTGAACCCCAAACTATTCATTGGGGCAAATCCTGGTCGCCAGTCCGCACTACTGCGGCACCAAGAGTTTTTCTTCCTCCGGCGTGAACGGGGTCACCTGGTTGAATTCTTCTTTCTGACTGGCCGGGGGTGCGACCGGCTTGACCGAATTGTTCTTATCGGGCGGAGGCGCAAACTGCTTGATCGATTCTTGCGTTTCCTTCCGCAGTTGATCCGCCACCTTGGCCTCTGCCGCTTGTTCCTTCTGCAGCCGCTTGGCCTCTTGCAACTCGGCCTTTTCGTTTTCGAGGCGCATGGAAGATTCGGCTTCGCTGATTGCGGGCATGTGCCTGCGTTCTATCTCCACTTGCTGAGCCGCCAGTTCGGGGGTGCGCAGTACCGTCGGCCGCATGAGCACGATGGATTCCTGCCGCTTTTTTTTGCTGATCGTTGAGCGAAAGAGATAACCCAGCAAGGGAATATCCCTGAGATACGGCACTCCGGATTTATTCAGATCGTCCGAGTTGCGGACGATGCCACCCAAAATGACAGATTCGCCATCCCGGACGGCGATTTCCGCCGACAGGGAACTACTCTTGGTGTTCGGCACATCGCCTACGCCTTCAATGAAGGTGGAACCATCCAACTCATCAATGGTTTCGTCAATCTTCATCACCACCAGGCCTTCCTGGTTGATGAACGGGGTGACGTTCAAGCCGATCCCGACCTTCAGTTGTTGGTAGGAGGAACTCGGGCCGCCGCCGAAACCACCCCCGTAATAGGTACTGGTCACATAGGGCACGGTGCTGCCGATGAACAAGCTTGCCGGCGTGGCGTGCGAGGTCTGAATCCGCGGCCGTTGGATCACCTTGATCCGGCCCAAAGAAGCCGCCGCCTCCACCGAAATGTAAATGTCCTCGTTGACCTTGCCAAAATATTTTATTCCGCTGCCGATCAGGTCGCCGAAAGCATTGGTGCTGCTCCCCCCGGTAAAGTCAAAAAACTTGTTCGCATTCATCCCACCTGCCCCCGTGAAGTCCTTGTTGAAGACTATGGGCTTTTGCACGGCGGAAACACCGAAATTCCAGTTGTCCCCGATGGTCACATCCATGATCAGCGTTTCAATCAACACCTGCGCCAACACCACGTCGAGCTTCTCGATGATGTCCTTGATCGTCGCCATGTCTTGGCGCGTGGCAAACACGAGGAGGGAGTTGGATCGGATGTCGGCGATGATCTTGGTGGAGCCGAGGAGTTGGATGTCGCCGGAGGAAGATGCCTTGCGGATAATATTCTGCAACCGGTCGTTGAAATTGGCGCCGGAAGACGGCGTCGGGGTGGCGGCCCCAGTCCCGCCAAAACCGCCCGCGCCGCCCGGCTGGTTGGGATTGTAACCGGATTGTCCGGGGCGGTTCAAGCCTCCGATACCACCACCACCGCCCCCGGCCCGGTTCGAATTTGAGGTTGGCCGGCTGCCGACGCTACCGCCCGTGCCCCCACCCACGCTGCTCAGCGCGCTGGCAATTTCCTCGGCCTGGGCGTATTTGATCGGGATCACTTCGGACAGGAACTCCGAGGGCATGGTCACGTCCACCTTTTCGATCATCTCCATCATGCGTTTGACGTTGGCCACGTTGTCGCGCAAGACGAGCATGCCACTGCCGTCAATCGGCTGCACGGGCGCCGCCACCTTGCCGCTGGCAAAAGGCGTAAGGACTTGCACCAGTTCGGTCGGCTTGGTGTATTTCAACTGGACGACGCGCGTGATAATCGAACCCAAATCCGGGAGGTCGGCGATATTATTAGTATTGATGCGCCCGGCAATTTGGTTGGCTTCCGCCGTCGTCACGACGGTCACAAATTTCTCACCGATGTTGACGACGGAAATCTGGTTCAGCGCAAGAGCGGCTTCGAGCGCATGCACCATTTCGAGCTTGGTCAACGGCGTGGTCTGGCGCAAAACGATTTCCACCTTCGGCAGCGTGGCGGGGCGCAGCAGGTTGCGGCCAACATACTTGGCGTAGATTTCCAAAAACTGTTCCAGCGGGGCCGCCGTAAAGTCGATGCTGCCGACCGGCAGGATCGTGTCCGGATCAGTAATCGCGCTGGCCGGCGTTGATGTAATTAGGGTTGCACCCGGATCCAAGGCGACCGGCACGGGTGTCACCGGAGTTGGATCCGCGGCGGCAGCGGCGCCGGACGCCCCGCCGGGCGGTGACTGAAGCGGCGACGGAATGCCCGGGCGGGGGCGTCTTGCCGGCAGACGATTGGCAGGGGTTGGCACCGGGCTAACCGCGGGAGCGGCGCTGGGTGCCGCAGCCGCGGGATCGACGGCGGCAGTCGCCGCTGCGTCCGGTTCGGCGGGCGCGGTGGTCTGCGCCGCGGAGCGTTGCTGGAGCGCGCGGCGCAGGAGTTCATCGCGGTTGGTCGTGCTGTTATCGCTGGGCGGCGCCGGGGCTTGGGCGAACGCTCCCAGACCGAACGCGGTCAGGAGCAGAGCGGGCAAAATATTCTTCACGGTCATTTCTTCTGGGTTGGTGTTGCAGGTTTGGGCGCCGCGGACACCGTGGGCGCCGGCGGCTTGTTGGTCTTCACCGTTGCCGCCGAGGCCGGGGCGGGGGCCGCAGCCGGGACGGCTCGGGCCGATGGTTTCTTTTGATAACTGGCAATCAAGGTAAGGCTACCGCTCAAAGCCTGGCGCGGCGCGTCGGGGCGAAGCGAGAGCGCGCGAACGCGAATGAGCGAATTGCCATCGCCCAGCTTGTAGAGGAAATCCACCAACTGAGCCTCGGTGGATTGAACGGTGAGGCCGAGTGATCGTTCGAGAAAAAACTGGTTGGTCCGTTCCGGCTGGGGGGTGGTGTTGAGGACGGTAACCCCGCTCTGGATGGCTTGGTTGTTGATGGTCTGTCGAATATCGAGGGACTGCTCTTCCAGCGGAACGGACACGCCTTCACCTTCCAGTTTGCTGATCTGGCTTGTGTAGGTCGCGGTTTGAGCAATTTCCTTCTCGTATTTGGCGCGAGTGGCGAGCGCGATTTGATGGCGCTTGCCAACCTCGCCCCAATCGCTGAAACGCGGCAGCACAAACCAGAGGTTGACTACGACGAACCCCACGACAATCGCGATGACGATGAAGCGACGTTCCAAGGAACTGAGCCGGGCGAAATAGGCGGTAAAGCGGGCGAGAAATTCTTTCAATCGCCCTCCGTTCGTTTGAGTTCCAAACCAAAATTCCAATTTACCACGGTGCCGCCGGGACCCAGGCGGGTGCTGAGTTCCTGGCCTTTTTTTGCGCCCGTGGCGTCGAACATGGGCTGGCCCTTGAGGGAGGCCTTGCGCATCGCCCCGTAGAATTCGAGCACATCGTCGACCTTGTTGGCGGCGGCGGTCCCATTAAGGCTAAGTTTGCGGCCATCGGTGAACCCGAACCCGTCGAGTTGGACGTCCTCGGGCATCAACTCCGCCGTGGTCTTCCAGCAATCCAACGCGGCGAATTTCAAATCCTGCCGCGTCTTGAGCACCTGATAACGCTCGCGCAACTGGATGGCGTTGGTGTAACTCGCGCCCAACCCCGAGACCTCCGCCTCGACCCGACTGACACGGAAGTCCTGCACGAACAAAGCCGCAAAATAGATCATGATGCCCAGCAGATACAAGCCGCCCACGGCGAGGGCGCCGCGCAGCCAGAGGCTGTCCCAGAATTGATTGCGATAGCGGGTGGAAATCTCCCCAGGCACCAGATTCGTCGCCCCATCGGACCGCGCGACGCGCCGGGCGGTCAG
>JANOHH010001245.1:0-6013 GCA_031406395.1 Verrucomicrobiota bacterium
CCAAAAGGCAAAAGCGGCTTGAGCGATCTCGTGCAAGCGCCGCGGGACGCCCAGAACTGGCGCGGCCCGTATCTTAAGGAAGTGCCGAAGGACCCGTGGAATAACGAGTACCTCTACGAGTGCCCCGGCCGGAGGAACCCCACCTCGTACGACCTGAGTTCGGGCGGGCCGGATGGCAAAACCGGCAGTGATGATGACATTACTAACTGGCAGAACAAGAAGTGAGGAGTAGGCGGAACAATGCGATGAACGCACACGGCAATTATTTTGGACTGTGGCCGCAAGCGAAGCGCAGCAACGGTTTCGCGGGCGTCGCCTCGGGCAGAGCCGACCAAAGCGCCTTTACGCTGATCGAGTTGGTCATGGTGATGACGTTGCTGGTCGTCGTGGTGGCCATCGCCGCGCCGTCGCTGGCGGGGTTCTTCCGCGGGCGCGCGCTGGATTCCGAGGCGCGGCGGCTGTTGTCCCTCACCCGGCAGGGTCAGAGTCGCGCGGCGGCTGGCGGCGTGCCGGTGGTTTTGTGGGTGGATTCCTCGCAAGGCACGTATGGGCTGGAAGAGGATTCCAGTTACACCGACAAGGATACCAAAGCGGTGGAATACAAGCTCGACAACAGTGTGAGTGTGGAAGCCGGTGCCGCCATCACGGCCAATACCTTGATGGGGAACGCGGTGACGATGGGCAAGCGCAGCGCATTGCCGCAGATCCGATTTCAGCCGGACGGCGGCATTGACGAGAGCAGTCTGCAAACGCTGCGACTGTCGGATCGCGAGGGGGCCTCGCTCTGGCTGGCATTGGGTCGCAACCGATTGAACTATGAAATTCACAACCAAGCCGACCAGCGCACGGCCGCGCGGCGCTGACGCCTTCACGCTCGCCGAGGTTTTGGCGGCGCTGGTGTTCATGGCCATTGTGATTCCGGTGGCCCTGCAGGGGCTGCAAATTGCCAGTCGCGCGGGCACGGTGGCCGAGCGCAAACGCGAAGCCGCCCGGGTGGCCGAGCGGGTGTTGAATGAAAGCATTGTGACAACTAATTATTTCCAGGCTGTGTCGAGCGGCACGGTGAGCGAGGCCGAGCGGGAATATCGCTGGACGTTGCGCAGTGAAGCGTGGACCGAATCGGCGATGCAGTTGTTGTCCGTGGAAGTGACGTTTCCGGTGCAAGGTCAGGATTACACGGTGCCCGTGAGTACATTGGTAAGTTCGCAGTGACGCAGCCGATCCATTTGGAATGAAGCAACATCGAACATCGAACATCGAACACCGACCATCCAAGCCGGATGCGCGCGGAGTGTTTTCGTCGTTGGATGTTGGTTGTTGGATGTTCGATGTTCCCGCCCTTCGCGACGGGGAGAGCACGATCAAGAGCAAGAGCAAGCTCACGACGGAGGCGTTCACCCTCATCGAAATGCTGCTGGCGGTGGCGATTTTTTCCATTGTGCTGCTCGCAATCAATGGCGTGTTTTACAGCGCGCTGCATTTGGAGCGGGCGACCAACCGGGCGCTGGACGAACGGGTCCCACTGAATCAAGCCCTCGCGATCCTGCGCCGTGACTTGCAGGGCGCGATCCAACCGATTTCCAACGCCGTCTTTATTTGCGATTTCAAGAGCGGTGCAGCGCGGGGCGGACTGGGCGCATCCAAGTCGGCCAGCACCCTGGAGTTTTGCACGACCACCGGTCTGATCAACGATGACTTGCCGTGGGGGGATGCGCAGCGGGTGCGCTATCAACTGGTCGAGGCGGCCGACCGCACGACCAGCAAAGGCATGGATCTGGTGCGCGTGATCACCCGCAATTTGCTACCCACCTTGACCGAAGAAACGGACGAACAATGGCTCATGGACAATGTCGAGAGCCTGGAGTTTCTCACCTACACGGGCACGGACTGGCGCGATTCGTGGGACACGACGATGGGCGACACAGGTTTGCCGCAGGCCGTGCGCGTGCGGATTCAATTGGCGGCGAACAACCCCAACAATGCGGCCAAGCGCGAGCCCTTGGAACTCTTGGTGCCGCTCACCACGCAAGCGCGAACGAACCGATGAAAATGCGCATGTCATCCAAATCGCGTGGTGGGCCGGGCCGGCAGAGCGGCTCGGTGCTCATCATCGTTCTGTGGATCGCGCTCGGGTTGGTGGCCATTACGCTGTATTTCGCCAACGCCATGAGTTCGGAATTGCGAGCGGCGGACAACCGCGTGGCCATGCTTGCGGCGGACCAGGCCATCGAAGGCGCCGCGCGTTACGTTACCAGTGTGCTGACGGAGCAGGCCACCAACGGGATCGTGCCCTATGCCAACGACTATGCGAACGATGCCGTGCTCGTGGGGAACGCCCATTTCTGGCTCATCGGACGGGACACCGGCCAGGGCTCGCCGAATCAGATCACGTTCGGGCTGGTGGACGAGGGCTCGAAGCTGAATCTCAACAATACGAACGTCACGGTCGAGATGCTGGAATTGCTGCCACGCATGACCCCGGAACTCGCCGCGGCAATCATTGACTGGCGCGACACCGACAGCACCATTTCCACCGGCGGCGCGGAGGCGGAGACCTACGGCCGGATGCGGCCGCCGTATCTTTGCAAGAATGCGCCGTTTGATTCCGTGGACGAACTGCGCCTGGTCTCCGGCGCGACGATGGACATTCTCCTCGGTGAAGATGTGAACCGGAACGGCATTCTGGACCCGAACGAAATCGACGAGGATCGCGATGGCGTAGCCGATCCAGGCCTGCTCGAATACGTCACCGTGTCCAGCCGCGAGCCCAATACCCGGAGCGACGGTTCGCCACGCATTAGCATCAGCGACCGGAGGCAGTTGCAATTGCTCCTTACTCAGGCTTTGAGCCAGGCGCGCGCGATTCAAATCAGTAACCGGCTCACCGGCCCGATTTCAAGAAGTCTGCTCGAGTTCTATCTGCGCAGCGGCATGACCGCCGAGGAATTTGCCAAGATCGAAACCGAGATCACCACGACCCGCGAGCCGACCATCGAGGGCCGCGTCAATGTGAACACCGCCAGTGCCGCTGTTCTCGCCTGCCTTCCCGGTATCGGCGATGACAAGGCGTCGGAACTCGTGAACTACCGGCTCGCCAACACGGACAATGTGGATTCGGTCGCGTGGGTGACCAAGGTTTTGGCTCGCGCCGAAGCGTTTCAGGCCGGGCCGTTCCTGACCGGCCAGAGTTATCAATTCAGCGCGGATGTGGCGGCGCTTGGTCCGTTTGGGCGCGGTTACCGGCGCACCCGGTTTGTTTTCGACCTGAGCGAGGGCGCGCCGAAAATCATTTATCGCCAGAACCTCAGTCAGCTCGGCTGGGCGCTCGGTCGGGAAACGCGCCAGACGTGGCTGGCCACGGCAACGCCATGATTGATTTGAAGAAAATAACCATGCTCCCGGAGCGCGAGCGGTGCCAGCTCGCAGCGCGAGACAGCGAAGTGGAACTGGTAATTTTACGGGAGCGTTCTGCTATGGCGAAGCGCTGCGGGCGAGGGACCGCCCGCGTTCCGCAGAAACGGTCAACGCGAGTGTTGCCATGAATTTCAAACTGCCAATTCAAAAGCAAACACACAGCCTGCTCGGGCTGGCGTTGGACGGCAGTCGGCTGGACGGCGTCTGGTTGAAGCGCGTGAACGGCGCCCTGCAAATTCAGGCGTCGTTCTCCGTAGTGCTTTCGCTGGATCCGTTAACAGCCGCACCCGAACTCGTGGGGCGCGAAATTCGCAATCACCTCGACGCCGCCGAAATTCGCGAACGCCGTTGCGTCGTGGCCCTGCCGCTCAAGTGGGCGATGGCCGCGCATGCGCCGTTGCCCCAACTTGCGGAGGCGGATGTCGCGAGTTTCCTGCAGATCGAGGCGGAGCGCAGTTTTCCGTGCGACGTCGCGATGCTGGTCATGGCCACGTTGTTCTGCCAGGCCGCGTCCGGGCGACGCCACGCGGCCATTCTGGGCGTGCCTCGCAATCAAGTGGCGACCCTCGAGGCCGTGCTGCGCGCGGCCAAGCTGCAGCCGGAGAGTTTTTCGCCGGGCATCACGGCCTTGCAACCGGCCGATCGGGATGGCGCCCTCGCTCTGACGATTGGGGAAAGCCATGTTGGTTTGCAGGTGACTTGCAGCGGCGGCGTGGTGGCGTTGCGCGCGCTCGAAGGCGCCGTGGAAACGGAAGGCGGCCGGCGGACGTTGCGCGGCGATCTGGTGGCGCGCGAGGCGCGCATCACCCTGGGTCAGTTGCCGGAAGAACTGCGCGCCACCGTCCGGCAGGTGCGCGTATTCGGCCCCCCCGAGCTCGCCCAACAACTCGCGGACGAAATCCAACGCCGGCTGGCGGTGATGAATTTGCACGTGGTGGCAGTCGCGACCTACGAACCGAAAGAATTTGGCGTTCAGCTTCCGCCCAAGGCCCCGGTGTCCGGCGCGTTCAGCCTGGCGGCGGCCCAACTGGTCGGTCGCCGGTCGCCGTTGAACTTTCTGCCTCCGAAAGTTTCGCCGTGGCAACAGCTCTCTTCCCGCTATGCCACGGGCAAGTTACGCCGGGCCGGGGCGGTGGCCGGGGTGGTGCTACTGCTCGTCATCGGGGCGTTCGGAATTCAACAGATCCAACTCTGGCGGCTAAGAGCGACCTGGGCGGGCATGCAAGTGCGGGTGGGTGAATTGGAAGTGATTCAGCAAAAGACCCGCCAGTATCGCCCCTGGTTTGACGAATCGTTGCGGAGTTTGAGCATTTTACGGCAGCTCACCACGTCCTTCCCGGAAGACGGCGTAGTGACGGCGAAGACGGTGGAAATTCGCGACGCGAACCTGATCACCTGCACCGGCACCGCCCGCGACAATGCGTCCTTGCTGCGCACCCTGGCAAAGCTGCGGGACGCTGGGAACGTGTCCGATTTGAAGGTGGACCGGATCCAAGGCAAGTCTCCCATCCAATTCACGTTTGACTTCCGGTGGGTCGAGGGAGGCAGCCATGCAAATTAAGAACCGGCAACAAATGTTGATTCTGGCGGCGCTGGCGGGACTGGCGCTGCTGGTGGGCGATTCACTGATATTTTCCCCCTTGCTGAAGGCGTGGAAGTCGCGTTCGGACAAGATCGTCGAGTTACGCAAGCAAGTCGAGAAGGGCGAGCGGTTGGTGAAGCACGAGGAAAGTTATCGCACGAATTGGGCGCAGATGCAGACGAATGCGCTGCCGGGCAATCCCTCGCTAGCAGAGCAAAAAGTGTTGCAGGCGTTCGACAAATGGTCACAGGACAGCCGCATCAGCGTGAACTCGATCACGCCGCAATGGAAACGCGACAGCGATGATTTCACCACCCTGCAGTGCCGGGTGGACGCTTCGGGCACGATCGGTACGCTGAGCCGGTTTCTTTACAACGTCGAGCAGGACCCGATGGCGTTGAAGATCGAGTCGGTGGAAATCACCGCGCGCGACAAGGAAGGCGCCCAACTCTCGATGGGCCTGCAGATTAGCGGGCTGGTTTTGAACCTGCCGGAGGAGAAACGATGAGAGCACGCGTGAAATTGGAAGGCGGCATGGTCGTTCCGGCTCGCGGCGCAAGTTTGCGGTTTCGGACGGCATTCTTCATTCTCAGTGCCCTGCTGCTGAGTCTGGCCACCGGGCCAGCCCAGCCAACCAACGCGCCGGCGCGGTTGAGTTACGATGCCTTCCGCATGATCAGCGACCGGAATATTTTCAATCCCAACCGCGTTGGGCGCGGCGCGCCGCGGACGACCCGCCGCGACACGACGCCCGCCGCGCACGTCGAGTCCTTCTCGCTGGTCGGCATCATGAGCTACGAAAAAGGATTGTTCGCGTTCTTCGAGGGCACAAGTGCCGATTTCAAAAAAGTCCTGCAGGCCGACGCCGTGATCGGCCAATACAAGTTGGCGAGCGTCCTACCCGAGGCGGTGAAGCTTACGTCCGGCACCAATGCCTTTGAGTTGAAGGTTGGGATGCAGATGCGTCGCGAGGATGAGGGCGAATGGTTTTTGAGCGCCACCGGCGAAGGTTCGTCG
>JANOHH010001251.1:0-3782 GCA_031406395.1 Verrucomicrobiota bacterium
GGAAGCGTGGCGCCGCCCGCTCCACGCCAGCTTCGGGAGGCAATTGGATTATCATGGCCGGTACGAGCGCCGCCGCCGTAAAAACTTTGGGGAAACGCTCATGAATTTATCCTGACGCCGATGCGCGTTCAGCGGCGCAATCGAGCTCGGAGCGTGCCCCCACTGCCGTTGAAATAAGGCTGGCGAGACCGGAGCAAGGCTTGGGTCTTGATCTTGATCGTGCTCTTAATCTTGATCTTTTCCGGGGCGGTTCCCATCGGAACGAGAGTCGGACCGGGAGCAAGAGCAAGATTTGAAACGGAGGGCTGAATTCAATGGCAGTGGAGCGTGCCCCCCCGGTAAATGACACCACGTTTTTCCCGCCCACTCTGCGCGGTCGGGTTCGTCGCAGCGCGACGACCCCTACCTCGGAGGAAAAACTCCGATGCGCCTTCCCGCATGCCTCCAGTGTTTGTTTGCTTGGTTTCCGGTCGGCCTTCGTGCTTTACTCCCGACGGGCAGATTATGGACGACACCAATTCACTCATCGAACAGCGCAAGGCCAAGCTGGCTGCGTTACGGGCCAAAGGCATTGACCCATTCAAGAACAAGTTCACCCCCACGGAAGCCTGCGCCGCAGCGCGCCTGAATTACACCGAGGGCCGCGAGGTGGCGCTTGCCGGACGGATCACCGCCCACCGCGACATGGGCAAGTCCATGTTCATTGACATCCGCGACCAGAGCGGGCGCATCCAGGCCTATGCGCAGAAAAATGTTCTCGGCGACGAGCAGTTTGGGATTTTTCAGCACCTCGATCTTGCCGACTTCATCGGCGTGAAGGGCACGTTGTTCACCACCAAGACCGGCGAGATTTCCGTGAAACTCACCAGCTTCACCATTCTCGCCAAGGCGCTGCGTCCGCCGCCGGCCAAATGGCACGGGTTGGAAGACACCGAAATTCGTTATCGCCAGCGTTACCTTGATTTGATGGCGAGCAAGGCTGCAACGCCCGGCTCTTCGGCAACTGGATTTGAGAAAGGTTCTCCAGGCGACGTGCTTTTGCTTCGCAGCGAAATCATCCGCGAGATTCGGAACTTCCTGCACGGCCGCGGCTACGTGGAGGTGGAGACACCGATGATGCAGGCGATTCCCGGCGGCGCGGCGGCCCAGCCGTTCAAGACTTTTCACAACTCGCTCGGCTGTGATTTTTATCTGCGCATTGCGTTGGAACTTTATCTCAAACGCCTGCTGGTCGGTGGCGTGGACAAGGTGTTCGAGATTGGCCGCAACTTCCGCAACGAGGGGCTTTCGCGCAAACACAACCCGGAGTTTACGATGCTCGAAGCCTACGAGGCCTTCGGCGATTACGAGAGCATGATGGAACTGGTGCAGGGCATGGTCTGCCATGTCGCGGAAAATGTGCTCGACACCTTGGTCATCGAACACAAGGACGCGGAGGGCAAAGTTAGCAAGACCATAAATCTCACTCCGCCGTGGAAGCGCGCGACCTACATGGACCTCGTCCGCGAGAAAGCCGGGGCGGACTGGTTTGACGTTTCGCCCGCCGAGCGCCGTCAGCGTGCGCACGACCTTGGCGCGGAGATCGGCAAGGAATACGCAGACTTCGAAGTTACTGGTGCCGTCTTTGAAAAACTGATCGAGCCGACTCTGATTCAGCCAACGTTCGTCACGCACCTGCCGAAGGAGCTCGTGCCGCTCGCCAAACTTTCGCCCGACGACCCGACGACCGTGGAAGTCTTCGAGTGTTGCATCAACGGCCAGGAAATCGCGCCGGCCTACACCGAGCAGAATGATCCCATCGAACAACGCGAACGCCTGGAACATCAAGCAGGCGGCGAGCAGCAAAAGCTCGATGAAGATTTCCTGGTTGCCCTCGAACACGGGATGCCCCCGGCGGGCGGCATGGGCATGGGCATAGATCGTTTGTGCATGATGCTCCTTGGTCAGGAAAGCATTCGCGATGTGATCTTGTTCCCGCAGTTGAAACCGAAGTGAGGCCCGTCAACGTACCCATCGCGGAAAAAGGGTTGAGCGTCTTGTCCGAGCGGTGCTATGGTTTACCCCATGAGCTTCACGGGAAAAGTACAAAATGGCGTGGTGGTGTTGCCGCCGGAGGTGCAATTGCCGGATGGAACCGAGGTCAGCGTCGAGACGGTGGCTTTGCCAGCGGACAGTGATCCGTTCCTCCGAGCCGTTTTGAAATCAGCCAAGCCGCGTCCGCACTGGCCGAAAGACTACGCGCTCAATCACGGCCATTATGTCAGCGGCGAACCCAAAAAATCGTGAACGCGGTCTTCGCCGATACCTTTTTCTATTTGGCGTTGCTGGATGATGCCGAGCCGGGTCACCAGCGCGCGTTGGCGGAATCCAGATTTTCCCGGCGCATCGTTACGACGGAATTTGTTTTGTTGGAGTTGGGAAATGCCTGTGCCCGCGCGGAAGACCACGCTGATTTTCTGGCGCTTGTCGCAGGAATGGTCGCCAGTCCGCGCGTAAGAATCATTCCGGTCAGTTCCGAACTTTTCAATCGCGGCCTCGCACGGATGCGCGAGCGGAGTGACAAGGATTGGTCGCTCACCGATTGCATTTCATTCATTGTCATGGAAGAGGAAGGTATCCACGAAGCGTTGACGGGCGATCAGCATTTTGAACAAGCGGGTTTTAAGGCATTGTTAAAATAAGTGCTGCCTCAACGGCCAGGAGATTTCGCCCTACGCGCCGCGCGGGATGACCACGCCGGCGGCCGGCAGCAAAAGCTCGATGAAGATTTCCTGGTTGCGCTCGAACACGGGATGCCCCCGGCGGGTGGCATGGGCATGGGCATTGATCGACTTTGCATGATGCTCCTCGGTCAGGAAAGCATCCGCGATGTGATCCTGTTCCCGCAGTTGAAGCCGAAATAACGAACCTATTCGTCTCATATCTTAAACCGCTATCGCAAAACACATAACAAAACGAAGCGCTAGTGAATTAATGAGACGTCTAGCAGTCCATGCTATCAATTTATCCGACTATAAAGCGGACCTTGAGAAGTCGGCAAAATTCAGAACGGAGGCACTTGCTCGGGGTGACAACTTTGACGCATCGCTTCATGAAGAGGTTTCAAATTCTTACCAAAGCAAAATCGAATTCATAAAGGACCTGATTGTTCAGGATGCAAAAGCCCTAGCTGAAATTGAGGGGACCAAGGATGGGACTGGACGTTAAAGTGTTGAGCAATTCATCTGGGCATGCCCCCGGCGGGCGGCATCGGCATCGGCATTGACCGCCTGCGCATGATGCTCCTCGGTCAGGAAAGCATCCGTGACGTAATCCTGTTCCCGCAGTTAAAACCGAAGTGAAATTGACTTAATTGATTGGCTGGGGAAAACTGCTGCCATGAAAACTACGGCGCTTGAACTGGCTTTGAACCGCTGGCCTTACGGCTTGGAATTGCAGCCCTCGGCCAAGGGGCTTTTGCTTCGTCCGCGTCACAAAGCCCGCACCGGGTGGCTCAAATCCTTCCGCCGTCCAAGTCCCGCCGCCGCTGATCTCGCTGCCGCGCGCAAGTTGACCAATGAGTTTGACGCGAAGGAATGGCGATGGTGATGGAGCGGTTCAACATTTTCCTCGTCCGACTAGATCCCACTACCGGCGCGGAAACCGCCAAGACGCGTCCTTGTTTGATTGTCTCTCCCGACGAATTGAATCAAGCAGTTTCCACTGTCATCATCGCGCCGATGACGACTGTCCGGCGCGGTTGGCCGACGCGAGTTGAACTCACGTTCCAAGGCAAAACTGGT
>JANOHH010001272.1:0-1919 GCA_031406395.1 Verrucomicrobiota bacterium
TGGCGCCGCCCGCTCCACGCCAGCTTCGGGAGGCAATTGGATTATCATGGCCGGTACGAGCGCCGCCGCCGTAAAAACTTTGGGGAAACGCTCATGAATTTATCCTGACGCCGATGCGCTGCACGCGGCGCTAATCGTCGCAGCGCGACGATTTCCACCAACGGCGCCGATTTTCACAGGTAATTTGGCAAAACGCGGTTTCCGCCTATATTGCGGCCATGTTGGCGACTCCGGAACTGATTCGTGAAGCGGCGCAAGCCGCGGAATTGGAAGCGCGCCTTCCGCGCTGGCGCTCCGTGCCGCTCTACCGGGAGCGGTTGGCGACGGCGGAAAACCTTTTCCCTGAATCAGGCAGTAGCGCGAGATTCGATCAGCTCCCGTTCATCACCAAGCGCGAGATGCGCGCAGGGTTTCCGGAGAAATTCCTCAACTCGGGGCGGACGCTCAAAACCTTGCTCGCGGAAGAGGTCGTGGAACTGGAACACACCTCGGGCACTTCCGAAGATCGCCTGCCGGTGATGTTTGGTCGCGGCTGGTGGAATGCGCAGGAGGAATGCGCGCTGCGATTGAACCCTTTCGTTTCGCGCGTTCTGGACGAACACCCCAATGCCCGTCGGGCCACGATCACCTCGCCCGCCTGCAATGGACTTACCTGTCCGACCGTCTGGCAATCGCGCTCCCAGCGCACCCTCGGCAATTCCTTGTTCGTCAACCTCGCCCGCATTCCTTTTCTCCTGACCGATGCGGAACTGGCTCGCATGGCCGCGGAGATTGCGGAATGGTCACCGCAGTTTCTCGATGTGGATCCGGTTCACGGCGCACGATTTGCCCTTTACTGTGAGCAGCAGGGCATCCGGTTTCCTTCGCTGCGGTTTGTGCTGGCCAGCTATGAATTCGTGAGCGTGGTACATCGGCGGATTCTTGCGCGCGTGTTCGGCGTGCCGGTGTTCAACCTGTACGGCTCGACCGAAACCGGCCATCTGCTCATGGAAAACTCGGCCGGCGAGATGAAGCCGAGCTACGACACGGCGTTTCTTGAATTGGCAAATGCGGATGAACAAGATGTGGGCGAACTCATTGTCACGACGCTTTCGAATGATTACATGCCACTGCTGCGCTATCGCATCGGGGATCTGGCGCAACGGCAGGAACGGTCCTACGGCACGGATTACGTGGTTCACGGGCGCGTGCGGGATTTTCTTCGCGCGGGTGATGGTCGCCGTGTGACGACCTGGCAGATGGATCAGTGTTTCGCTGGTGTGAGTGGTATCGCGCACTATCAATTACGCCAAAGCCTGGGAGGCGACTGCCGCCTGCGCTACGTGGCGGAATCTGGTGAGTTGGATGCGGACAGTTTGCGAACCATCTCTGCGCGACTTGGATTGTTGCTGAAAAGCCCCGTCGCAACCGAGTCTGTTTACACACTGCTGCCTGAAGCTTCTGGAAAGTTCCGCCTAACTTGTCGCACATCAGAATAAGCCAGACTGGCTTTTTACTTTCTGAATAGTTTCCGGTCTGAAAGGTTCCTTTCTGGAGCTTTTCTTGGCTTTTTCGAATACTTCCAATAACTCCAACCAACGGGTTAATTTCTGATCGGGGGTAATTCGTTTGGTTTCGTGGAGGCATCGGATTTGTTCGAGACGGTGAAAAATCATTTTGAACTCAAAGTTTCCTGCCGCTTCAAGATTGGGCCACACCGTGATGAGTCGTGCACACTCATCGAGCGAAAAGTTCAGAGTTCTTTGAAACCAATCCAAAACCAAATTTGCGTCGCAAATCGGATCCTCAGGATAGCTTCCGTACTGTGCGATTAGATTCGTCCGTACCCACATAGCACTAGCGAAAGTATGGCTAGCCTCATGGCCTGGGTCTGTTTTTGCAAGTTCCTCCCGAATCGTAATAGCTATGCTACCCCAGAG
>JANOHH010001348.1:0-2399 GCA_031406395.1 Verrucomicrobiota bacterium
CCGCCGTATCGCACCAGACCTGGTTTGGCGGGATTTATCAGGACTCGAAGAACCCGCTGGGCACCTTCCCGGTGGATCCGGAGTTATATCTGGCCATGACCCCGGAAATCAGCCTGCCGGAAGACCAGAAACAGGCGTGGCTCAAAACCCGCACCGGCGCCATCATTGGTCGGTCGCTCGCCGCGAGATACGGTTGGAAAATCGGCGACCGGGTCCCGTTGAAATCACCCATCTGGACCCCCAAGAGCGGGGGCGCTTGGGAGTTCGAAATCGTCGGCATTTACGATGGGACAAAGAAAAACGCCGACACCACGAGCTTACTCTTCCGTTACGACTACTTCGATGAGGCGCGTTCCGGCGCCAACGGGTTGGTCGGCTGGTATCAAGTGCGGGTGGATGATCCCAAACGCGCCACCCAGGTCGCCGCGGCGATTGATGCGGAATTTGCCAACTCTCCGGCGGAGACCAAGGCGCAAACCGAGGGGGCCATGTTTCAGGGATTTGCCTCGCAACTCGGCAACATCGCCGCCATCGTTACGGCCATCCTGGTCGCCGTTTTCTTCACCATCCTCCTGGTCGCGGGCAACACGATCGCTCAGTCGGTGCGGGAACGGACGCAGGAGCTCGGCGTCCTCAAAGCGATCGGTTTCTCCAACGAACTCGTGCTCGGCGTGGTGCTGGGCGAGGCCTTGGTCATCACCGTCCTCGGCGGGTTGCTGGGCTTGGTGGTCGGTTGGCTCTTGGTAACCAGCCTGGGCCAGGCGACCTTCATCAAGCAGTATCTCCCCATCTTTTTTATTCCCACGCGGGATCTGTTTATCGGCGTGGGCCTGACGGTCGTCTTGGGCTTGGTGGCGGGCATCCTCCCCGCCATCCAGGCGATGCGCCTGCGCCTGGCGGACGCGTTGCGCCGCGAAGGATGAATATGAACTGGTTTTCAAACCGACCCCCAGCAATCCGGCCTGCCTGTTCCGCATGATCAACTGGCTTTCGCAAATTATCTCGGTCACGTGGTTTGGCATCTCCACCATTCCCCAACGCAAAGGCTCCGCCATGGCGGCGACCATCGGCATTGCGGGCGTCGTGGCGGTGTTTGTGGGCGTGCTCTCCATCGCACAGGGTTTCCGGCGGGCCGTCACGTCCGCCGGGCGGGACGACATCGCCATTGTGATGCGCGAAGGAGCCAACAACGAAATGTCCAGCGGCATCAGCCGGGAGGAATCGCGCATCATCAAGGATGCTCCGGGAGTGGCGCGCGAAAATGGGGATGCGCTGGCGTCGGCGGAACTGTTCGTGATCATTGATGTGCCCAAGCGTTCGACCGGCACCGACGCCAACGTGCCATTTCGTGGCATTGAACCCGGTGCGGCCGCTGTGCGCGGCGATGTGAAAATCGTGGCGGGCCGGATGTTCGAGCGGGGGCGCAATGAGGTGATAGCGGGGGTGGCGGCGGCGCGGGAATTCGCCGGGCTGGATGTGGGCAAGACGCTCAAACTCGGAAAGGCCGAGTGGCACGTCGTCGGCCTGTTTTCCGCCGGCGGGGGCATGGGCGAATCAGAATTATGGACCGACACCACCGTGTTGCAGGAGGCGTATCAACGGGGGGACTCGTTTCAATCCGTGTATGCCCGACTCGAAACCCCGGGCAAATTTCAGGAGTTCAAAGACTCGCTCACGTCCAATCCCCAGCTCAAAGTGAAGGTCGTGCGGCAGGTGGAATTTTATTCCGAGCAAGCCTCGATGACCACCGGCTTCATCACCGGTATCGGAACGGTGATTGCCGTGATGATGGCGCTGGGTGCTTTGCTGGGTGCGCTCAATACCATGTATAATGCCGTCGGATCGCGCAGCCGAGAAATTGCTACGCTGCGAGCTTTGGGCTTTGGCGCCGCGCCGGTGGTTTGCTCCGTCTTGATCGAATCCCTCGTGCTGGCGCTGGCCGGAGGGGTCATCGGCGGACTGGGCGCTTATCTGGCCTTTGACGGTTACGGCGCCGCCACCATGAATTTTCAGACCTTCAGCCAGATTGCCTTCGCGTTCGCGGTAACGCCCCAACTGCTACTGAACGCAATCATGCTCTCGGCCACGATCGGCTTGCTCGGCGGACTGTTCCCCGCCATCCGCGCCGCGCGACTTCCAATTGCGGCTGCCTTGCGGGAGTCTTAAGCCGCAAACACGAATCACCTCCTGCGAGTTGCCTTCGGGCGGCACGAGCAAGTTAGCCTAAACCTGCAACGTCTCCCTTGCTTCTGCCATGCCCCGGAGCGGGGCGGCTACCTGAAGCAGGTATCGTAGAGCAGCTTTCCGGTGATTGTCAGCACGACGGTGATGAACACAGGTCGGATGAATTTCGTACCCCGGGTCATCACCATGCGGCTGCCGAAGCGCGCGCCGATGAG
>JANOHH010001350.1:0-6201 GCA_031406395.1 Verrucomicrobiota bacterium
GAGACGAGGTTGCCGATGACGCGGCCGGTCTTGCCGCGCGCGAGTTCGGCGATGTCGGGATTTTTCTTCTGCGGCATCAGCGACGAGCCGGTGGTGTAGGCGTCGGCGATCTTGATGAAGTTGAACTCCGCGCTGGCCCAGAGAATCACGTCCTCCGCGAGACGCGACAGGTGCATGGCGAGCACCGCGCCGGCGGCGCAGAATTCGATGGCGAAATCGCGGTCGCTCACGGCGTCCATGGAATTTTGCGTGAGTTGAACCTTGCCATCGGCGTCCACGAAGCCGAGCAACTTGGCGACAAGCATGCGATCCAGTTTCAAAGTTGAACCGGCAATCGCGCCGCTGCCGAGCGGGCAGACGTTGACGCGCGAGTAACAATCCCAGAGCCGCTCGCAATCGCGTTCGAGCATCTCGACGTAGGCGAGCAGGTGATGCGCAAAATAGACGGGCTGCGCGCGTTGCAGGTGCGTGTAGCCGGGGATGATGACGTCGGCGTTGTGTTCGCCGACGGCGACGAGCGTGCGTTGCAGGCCGACGATCTCGCCGAGCAGCGCGGAGATTTCGTCGCGCAACCAGAGCCGAATATCAAGGGCGACCTGATCGTTTCGCGAGCGACCGGTGTGGAGTTTCGCCCCGACGGGAACTCGTTCGGTCAGCGCGGACTCGATGTTCATGTGGACGTCTTCCAGTTCGGGCCGCCACTTGAATTTGCCGGCAGCGATCGCTTTGCCGATCTGGTCCAAGCCATGGATGATCGCCTTGGATTCCCCGGCGGTGAGTACACCGATCGTTTTGAGCATTGTGGCGTGTGCCATGGAGCCGGCGATATCGTGTCGCCATAAACGCCAGTCAAAGGAGATGGATTCCGAGAACGCGGCGACGTCGTCGCCGGCACGGTGCGCGAAGCGTCCGCTGCGGGAAACGGGAGCGAGGGGAGAGGTTTTTTTCATGCGATTCAAGCGCATCAAATGTGTCGCGCCCGCCCGGAAAAGTCACTCTCAAACCGGGGAACCCTCACGTGGGGATTGGAATTTAGAACCAAGATGGATTTGCCCACACACCGCAAGCAACGCCTGGTCGGCGAGCCGGTTCGAGACCAAATGAGCCGGGCCAAGAAAAAACCCGCTTCCGTTTGGGAAGCGGGTGAAATTTTTCGGTGACAAGCCAGCGGCGAACTACTTCGGCGCGGCCGGGGCGTTGGTCAACGGCGGGATGACACGCACAGAGCCATCGGCGTTGACCTCCACATTGAGATCAAATTGATTGGTCTTCTCGGTCTTAGAGGGAGGTTGCATGAGTTTCTGCGCGCCTTTCGGTTCGTCGGAGAACAAACCTTTGCGAATCCAATCCAGCCGGCGGGCGATGGAAAGTTCCTCTTTCAACTTGGAAACCTGCGCCCGTAAGACGGCGAGGTCGTTAAACTGCCGTTCCAATTCCGCTTTCTCGGCCATCATGCGCTTGAGTTCCTTTTCGAGGAAAGCCTTATCGCCCTCGGACGCGGTGAGCTTGCGCTGGGTATCCTCGATTTGCGCGGCCAGATTGGTCAGGGCGGCGCTGAGGCCGATGGCCTTGTCGTCCAGTTCGCGATTCTGGGTCTCCAATGCGGCGATGCGCTGATCGCGCATTGCTACGGCCGTTTGGCTGGCCTTGAGGGTCGCCTCGGTATTCGACAACGCGCCGGCGACCGCGGTGAACTTGTTGGTCAAATTGGCAAATTCCCCGCGCGTGCTGGAAAGTTCGGTGCGGGTGCTGGTGAGGTCATTGGTGAGTTGCGAGTTAACCTGCCGCTGTTCGATCAGGTCGCCCGTGGTCTGCACCAACTTGTTGGAATGGTCCAAAATGGTTTCGACGTCTTTGAGCTTCTCGACCGTGGCCTGCTTTTTAGTGCTGATCAAGACCACCGCCAATCCGAGACAAACCACCGCCAAAATAATCACGCCTATTAAATTTTTCATACGGCCATGGAGCTTGCCGGGTAGGGCTGACTTTGGCAAGTACCTAAACGGTCCGCCGCAGGGCTTTTTGGCAATTTCTGCCCGCGGGTTGGGGCTGGGAAAAGGGACCGGACCGATGGCTGAGTTTTCAGAGCTGCGTTGCGCAGGTTTTGCGCGGCGACGGATTCGTTCTGCGCAATAACTGCGCGACTTGGCGCGTAGGTGCCCGGAAAACCCTGTGTTTCAGCACTGGCACGATCATTGCAAGGGCGCCGCATGTAACGCCGAGTCGCGATCGTGCGGCCCGGCAAATCGAATCATCCAAAGAATCAAAAAACAAAACCGAGCAGGAGAACAAATCATGAAATTAATCCAACCATTGATGGCGGCGGCACTGTCCGTCGCAGTGGGCCTTGGCGTCAGCCAGGCGTTCGCACAGAATGATGGCGCCGAGCGCCCGCAACGCAACCGACCACCCGGCGACCAAGCGGGCGGGGATCGGGGGCCGCGGAATTTTGATCCGGCGGAAATGCAGAAACGCATGATGGAACGGTACCAGGAAGTTCTGGAAATCACGGACGCTGCTGAATGGAAGGCCGTCGAACCGCTGGTCCAAAAAGTGGCCGATGCACGCATGCAATCCCTGAGCGGCATGGGGCGCGGGATGTTTGGTGGCCGCGGCGGCCGCGGCGGCCCCGGTGGTCCCGGTGGGTTTGGTGGACAAGCCAATCCCGATGCCGAAGCGTTGCAAAAAGCGATTGATTCAAAGGCGTCCAAAGCGGAAATGAAAGCCGCCCTCGCCAAGTACGTCGAGTCCCGTAAGGCGAAACAGGCCGAGTTGGAAAAAGCGCAAGCCGCATTACGCGAGGTGCTCACGACCCGGCAGGAAGCCATTGCGGCTCTGAACGGGCTGCTGTAAGCGCCGGTTGCGCTCCTTCAGCGTCTCGCCCCGCCGGGTGAGACGCGGGGATTTTCACCATGACCGAGACCAAAGAACTGGATTCGCCTTTACGACCTTTGCTGGACCGCATGATTGCGGCCCGGCAATTGTCGGAGGTGGATGCGGACAGCCTGTTGCAGTTGGAGGCTGCCTCTGCTTCCGTCCAAAAAGAGGATGACGTGTTGCGCTGGCTGGCCAGCGAGTACGACCTCGGCTTCACCACTTTGGATGAAGTGGAGCCGGATCGCCAACTGCTCTCGCTCTTTCCCGCGCGGATTTTGCTGAAGGAAGAACTCCTGCCGCTTCGCCGGGTTAACGGGACCGTGGAAGTGGCCACCAGCCGCCTGTTCGCCACGCAAGGACTGGATGCGCTGAAAACCCTGACCGGACTGAGTCTCTCGCCCGTGCTCGCGCCCAGCGAAGCCATTCAGCGCGAGATCAAGAAACGTCTCGGGGTGGGCGCAGACACGATGGACACGCTCGCCGGTGAGTCGCTGCAAGTGGTGGACGAAGGCGCGGCGGAGGATACCGATCTCGACGTGGATGCCGAGGACGCCTCCATCATCCGCTTCGTCAATCAGGTGCTCCGCGACGCGATTGAACTGCGTGCCTCGGATATTCATCTAGAACCATTCGAGCATGAATTTCACATCCGCTACCGCGTGGACGGCGTGTTGCAGGAAATTCCGGTGCCCGCCCAGATCAAACGCTTTCAGCCGGCCATTGTTTCCCGGCTCAAAATCTTGAGCCACCTCAACATCGCGGAGAAACGGTTGCCGCAGGACGGCCGCATCAAGATCCGCCTGGACGCGAACGAAGTGGACATCCGTGTGTCGGTGATTCCCATGCTCCATGGCGAAGCGGTGGTGCTGCGTCTGCTCCGGCAGAACGCCACCTTGCTCGGCATGGGCGAACTCGGGCTGGCTCCGCGTGAGCTGAAATCCTTCCGGCGCGTGCTCGGTCTGCCGCACGGCATCATCCTGGTCACCGGCCCGACCGGCAGCGGCAAGACGACGACGCTTTACACGGCGCTCAACGAGATCAACGACCAGGTTCGCAAGATCATCACCATCGAAGACCCGATTGAGTACCAGCTCAAGGGCATCAACCAGATTCAAGTCTCGGAAAAAGCCGGGCTGACCTTCGCGCGCGGGCTGCGTTCGATTCTGCGCCACGATCCGGACGTGATTCTGATCGGCGAAATCCGCGATCAGGAAACGGCGCAGATTGCCGTGCAGGCGTCGCTCACGGGCCACCTTGTTTTCTCCACACTCCACACGAACGATGCGCCCGGCGCGGTGACCCGGCTCGTGGACATGGGTGTGGAACCGTATCTCGTCGCCTCCTCGCTCGAAGCCGTGCTCGCGCAACGCCTCGTCCGTGTGCTCTGCAAACATTGCAAGCAGCCCGACACGTCACCGACCACGCAGGCGATCAAGGAGCAGATTGGAATTCCGGCTGATACAAAGGTCTTCCGCGCCGTCGGCTGCCGGGAATGTCGTAATACCGGCTACCACGGACGCCAGGCCATCTTCGAATGGATGGACCTTGATAACGATCTGCGGGCGATGGTGCTGAAGAATTGTTCCTCCGGCGAAATCGCCCAGGTCGCCCGCCGCAACGGTCTTCGCGTGCTGAGTGAGGACGGCTGGCGGCTGGTGCGCGCCGGGATCACCACACCGGAAGAAGTGATGCGTGTGACCAAGGATCAGGCCTTGAACAACCTGACGCCGGAGGCGGAGCCCAAACCGACCGTCGAAGTTCACGCGCCGAAAACAGCTCATGCCACTGTTTGATTACAAAGCGCTCCAGCCCGATGGAGCGATCGCCCAAGGCCAGCTCGAAGCAGCGGGTCGGCCGGAGGCATTTCGCCACATGGAAGGCTTGGGGCTGCGGCCCATCAGCCTGGCGGAAAAAGTCGTTTCCCAACCAGCCAAGCACGGCGCGGCAACTGCGGGCTTGGGTTCGCTTTCTCTCAAGCTGGGTTCGGAAAAAATCTCCGCCCGCGTGCTGGAGAATTTCACAAGGCTGCTTTCCAGTCTGCTGGCGGCGGGCGTTCCGCTCAGTCGGGCGCTGACCATTTTGCACAAGGAAGCTTCCACCCCCGCCGCCGCCGCGAAGTGGAAGGAGATTCATGGGCTCGTCATTGATGGCATGTCGCTGGCCGACGCGATGGCCAAATCGCCGGAAACTTTTCCGCGCGTCTATGTCGCGATGGTGCAGGCGGGCGAGACGGGTGGTTTTCTGGATCTGGTGCTCGCGCAGATTGCCGACTTTCAGGCCCGCGAAAAAGACCTGCGCTCGAAGGTCATGACCGCAATGCTATACCCAACCATCCTGCTCGTCCTCGCCCTGGGCGTCGTGGTGTTTCTGCTGACGTTCTTCATTCCCAAGTTTCAGCTCATTTTTTCCGGGTTCGGCGCCGCATTGCCGTTGCTGACGCAAATCATCGTTGGCGTCAGTTATTTGGTGCGGTCGTATGGGTTGTTTGTGGTCGCAGGACTGGTGGTGGGCGGGCTGTTGCTGCGGAGTTGGTTCACTTCGGAAATCGGCCGCCGCGTCTGGGAGGGGTTGATTTTGCGCTCACCGGTTGTCGGTCCGCTGGTGGCGCAATTCGCCATGGCGCGTTTTTGCCGGATGCTGGGTACCCTGCTCGGCGCGAGTGTGCCGCTCGTCCAAGCCCTGAACGTCGCGCGCAAATCCATCGGCAACCAGATTCTCGTGGACGCAGTTTCGCAATCCATTGATCAAGTTTCCGCCGGCGGTCAACTCGGGCAGAGCCTCGCCAACTGTCGCGGGCTGTTCCCCGGCTCGGTGCTGGAAATGATTGCCGTCGCCGAGGAAAGCGGGCGGCTTGATCAGGAACTCGTCCGCATCGCCAACGTCACCGAGGGCGACCTGGATCGGGAGTTGAAAACCGCTGTGGCATTTGCCGAACCGCTGATGCTCTTCTTCATCGCCGGATTCATCGGCACTATTTTCATCGGCATGGTCATTCCCATCTTTACGCTGCAAGAACACATCAAGTGACTCCTCAACCCATTGAACTATGAAAGTGATCCTCAAATCTGAATTCCGAAACCCGGCCGCCGTGCGGGGCTTCACCCTTATCGAACTGCTGCTGGTCCTCGTAATCCTTGGGATTCTTGCGGCCATCGTGGTCCCGAAGTTCGCCGGGCGGACCGAACAGGCGAAGCTCACGGCGGCGCAGACGCAGGTCTCCTCGTTCGGCACGGCGCTGGACGCGTTCGAAGTGGACAACGGCTATTACCCGAAAGGCAAAAGCGGCTTGAGCGATCTTGTGCAAGCGCCGCGGGACGCCCAGAA
>JANOHH010000003.1:0-5093 GCA_031406395.1 Verrucomicrobiota bacterium
CCTGTTTGATGGTATTGAGCGCCGCTGACCGAAGTTCCGCATCCGCTTCCTTGTCCAGATAGCGCGCGAGGGCGATGACCGGCAGGCCCGCATCCGATCCGTGCCAGAAAGGCCGATCTGCATCATCCGCTCTGAAATAGCCGGACGGCGTCCTTCTTCCAGCCAGGTTTTTCGCCCGCTTTCGCGCGGCTTCGCGGTAAATCTCCCGGTCCGTTGCGATCCACAACTCAGTGGCCGCCATTAAGGCGCAATAATCGTCAATGATGTTTTCCTTGCCGTCATCGGCGTACTTCAAATTGTTCATTTCCAGATGTGCGAACGCCCGCTCCGCCCCAGTCAGATATTGCTGCCAGGGGGATTGGCCATTCCGCTTCCATTGCGAGATGCGCGCCAGCGCCGCGATGGCCATGCCACCGCCTTCGCGATAGGCACATTGGTAATCCGAGGTCGTCTTGCTGTCGGCCAGCAGTCCGACAATGCGGCGCGCTTCGGGGTCTTTTTTGAAGTAGCTGAAAATCGTCATGTAAAAATAATCCTGCGGCGAAAGCGAGCGGAGTAGGTAGTCCGCCCCATAGAGGGCTTCCTCTTGCACCGACGTTTTGGCGTTTAACTTTTCGAGCAGGGGCCCGGTTGATCCCAGCGTGTTCACCAGGGACCAAACCACCAGCGGCGTTTGTTGCGGGGACATGAAGTTGGCGTAGGCGAGGTGGGAAAAGTATTTACTGATATCGCCCGAGGCGTCACACCAACCGCCGCGCACATCGACCCGATTGGTGCTGCCATAAAGCAGCAGGTGCGCATCGGCACTCAATTCCTCCGGGGTGTTCGCGCGCTGGTGCTGATAGAACCCGACAATCGCCGGAATCGTCTGAGCGGCCAACGCCTGATTGCCGATTTCAAAGGCAAACGAGGTCCAGTTCGTGCCGGCTTGATCCAACCGCAGTTGAAATTTGCCCGTTTGCCGGAAGGACGAAAATTCCGCCCGATAGAAATGGCGGCCGCGAAACCACTCCTCGCACGACTGGTCATTGCTGAGCGTGCCCTCGAAAACCGTTTTGGATCCAAACGCGCTCACCAGCCTGAACTTCTTAGGCCCCGACAGCGGTTCGCGCGTTTCCACCACGGCGAACTTCGGCGCCGTTTCGTCGTAGGCAACTTGATTTACGTGAATGAGGACGTCTTCCAGCGAGGCGCGCGGTTCTTTGGCAGTTGTGTTTTGCGCCCGAGCCGGTTGGCCAAGTCCGATTAAGGCAACGATCAGGCTCAGCGTGATCGCGGCGAACTGGGATGCTGGCTTTGGAAGCATAGTCACTAGCGTCGGCGAATGTGCCCGGGTTGGAAAGCCACAATGGTGTTCCTCTGGTTCTATTTGCTCTGGCCGCGGCCGAGCCAGAGCAGGCTATTCAGAATCAATTCATCCTGGGTTTTGTTGCCGAACGTGAAGGACAGTTCCTGGTGGGGCTTCTTTTCGTAGTCAAGGTCGTTGTGGCCCATGTTAAAGTAAATCATTCGGTATTTGTGATTGGTCCACACAACCGGATAGTCGCCTTGGTGCCAGATTTCATGTGGCTTCGGTCCGGTGCCCAGCGGGAAGCTCGCCGGGTCAATCGAAAGCAATACCTGGATATCCGGGTTGCCACGCAAATTGTTCTGCCATCGGTACCACTCATTCGGAGCGGACTTGAAGGTCTCCGGCAGGCCGCGGGTGGCTGGATGGTCCGGATGTTCGACGCGCAGCACCGCCGAAGTCGGCCGCCACGTATTGCTCGCATACTCGCCCCCGCCGAGAAACTGGTGGTGATACCAGTTCCAATCCTGCGGAAACTCCGATGGTGTCAGCGCAAATCCAGCGAAGTGAAAACCCATCCACGCGCCGCCCTGCTCCATGTAGGCTGCAAACGCTTTGCGCTGGTCGGGTGCCTCGGGTCGCGTATCCAGGAACACAACCACCTGGCATTTTGAAAGGAATTGGGAATTTAAGTTCTGCCAGTTGGTGGTTGCCTCATAGGCGAAATTGTATTTGAGCGCCATCTTCGGAAACCATTGGTTGGCCTCCTTCACGAAGCTGATGTGCGCCGGCTCGATCCGGCCCGTGTAGAAGGCAACCACATTAAACCGGGCATCCGGCGTTTCGGCACCAATGCCGGCAGCGCAGAAAGTGACGGCCACAGTCGTCGTTAATTGTCTTAACCTATCGGTTGGCGCAATCATGGTTTATTCATGCCTGTTGACGGTGATCGGGTAGGGTGCTGTTCGAGCTTTTTCTCCGCACACGTCCAAACAACTGACTACCGCTGGCGAAGCTAAGCACGTCCCGAGGCTGTTGGATAGTTGCTAATGAGTCAATCTATCGCGCTGGCCGACATTACCAATTGGAAGGAATGCTTCAAAAGGACTGAATGGCGCTGACTCCACCATGGGCGCGACCAAGTTCTCCATGATGCAATCCTTCCGCGCGGGCGTGTTCTTGCCTAGGTGAGAGTCGGATTCAAAACTGCGAGTGGCGCTGTTGTCGAGCAAAGGACTGGATGGCGAGGCGCGACAAGGGAGACTGCTTTGCGCGATAGCGCAGAACTCAGTTTTTGGGAAACTGAATCGCAGGGCTTGGGAAGCCCATACCCCTTGCGGGTCTTCGACTGAGGAGCAACGCAGCGAGACGGGCCTTTGCTCGACAACCCTTCGGGCGGCGGGTCTTTTGGCTGGGTGCGGCGATGGCTCAGTCGTCACAGCCCGCTTTGGGGATGCGCCTCCTTTGCCGCCTTGCCCACACCCAAAATCCCAAGCCGCAGCACCGCTTGTAGTTTTCAATCAGGCTCTGAAAATTGAAGATTGGGCCGGACTCGGAGCGCGGCCCGCATGCTACGTGGTGGCCGCGCGCCGGTACCATTTCCTTGCTGATGAATTGCGCGAATTCAGTAGGGCTGATTTTGCCCAGCCCTTTGAACCGCGTGATTTCTGGCTTCCCGCCGGAGCTACAATTCCGGCTCGCCTCGCGCCCCGTGCCAGTAGCGCAGAATGTCCACGCAGCTTTCCTCCAGTCGCAGGCGGTAGTAGATGATGTAGGGCCGCGAAACCAGTTTGCGAACGCCGGGACGTTTGGGATACAGCGAACCAACAAGCGGGAAATTCTCCAGAATCGAAACCCGGTCAATCAGCGCGTTACCCATGCGCACCGCTGCGTCCGGGTTATCTTTGGCAATGAAACGAACGGCGGATTCCAAATCCGCGATGGATGGCGGCGAGAAAATTATTTTGCAGCCCATGAGCCGACGCGCTTGCGGACTTCGTCAATCGAAACGCCTTTGCCGGCATCAATGTCGCGCATGGCCTCATCCAGCGAGCGAAGCAGGCGTTGCTCCTCTTGAGCGGTCATCTCCGGCTCGGTTTGGGAATTGAGCCAAAGCTGCAAGGCTTTCTTCTCGTTGCTGGGTAGCTGGGCAACGGCATCTTGAATCTCAATCAACGTGCTCATGGCAGTGAGAAACTAGCGCGCTGCCTCATGTTTGGCAAAGGGCATTTCACTCCCCCACCGGCACGACCAGCTTCTCCACGATGTAATCCTTCCGTTCAGGTGGGTTCTGCTCCTGCGGAAATTCAGGCTCGGCACGCCCTCGGACCCTGAACGGTATTGGCCTCACGATTCTGGCTCCCCCGCACGGGCCATCGCAGTAGCGCAGATTCTGCACCCAATGCTCTCCCAACCGGGGCCGGTAATTGCTGTTGTTAGGGTGTGACACCAGTGGGCGCAACCCGGGGGGGGCGGAAGACGCCGAGTCGAGCGTTGGGAAATTCTTCGAACTCGCATTGCGATCAATCAACGCCTCGGCCACTCTCAAAGCGACACTGGGTTCCCTCTGGCAATGGAACGAACGGCGGATGCCGAATCCGCGGTGGCGTGCGCCGAGAAGGTTTTTTGCAGCCCATGAGCCGACGCGTTCGCGAGCCGCGCCATTCGAAACGCCTTTGTCGGCTTCATTTTTACGCAGCATCGGAGCCAGGGAGTGGAACAAGTGTTGTTCCGCGTGAGCGGTCAATTCCGGCTCGCCCTGGGAATTGAGCCATAGCTGCAAGGTTTTTTTCTCGTTGCTTGGAAGGTGGGTAGCGGCATCTTGAATCTCAATTAAGTTCCTCGCGGTCGCAGGATGCCAGCGCCCCACCTCATGTTTGGCCTCGGGCAGGATGCTCTTTGCCCAGTTCTGGCCGCTTCCACTTCCAGGCAATAATCTTTTTTTCATCCGAATATTGCGGCGACTCCTCACTTCCGCATTTCCCTTGGCTTCGTTTTCCCCAATACTGCGCAAGCTCATGTTGCCGGCATTGGTAAATATATTTCCGCCCTGGTTGAGTGGTTGCTTGCGTAACCGCGCCGGACTCGTCCTTGCCTTCACGTTGCTGCTCGTGGTCGGGGTGCGCGTCCGGTTGCGCGATATGCCGCTGGAACGGGACGAGGGCGAATACGCTTATGCCGGGAAGCTCATCCTGCAAGGCGTGCCCCCGTACCAGGAGGCCTACAACATGAAATTGCCCGGCACTTACGTTGCGTACGCGGTCATCATGGCGTTGTTCGGGCAAACCCCGGGCGGCATCCACCTCGGCCTCGCACTCGTGAACGCGGCGACGATCATACTCATTTTCTTACTGGGGCGGAAACTGCTGGATGCCGTGGGCGGCGCGGTGGCGGCTCTGGCGTACGCGCTGATGTCGCTCAGTCCGAACGTCCTGGGGTTGGCCGGCCACGCGACGCACTTTGTCGTCCTGCCGGCGGTGGGCGGAATTCTGCTCTTGCTGCGCGCAGTCGCGACCCGCGGAACGCGGGTTCTTATGGCCAGCGGCATTCTTTTCGGCCTCGCATTTCTCATGAAACAACATGGGATTTTCTTTGGTGTGTTTGCGGGCATATTCCTGTGGTGGTCCCGCTTTGGGCCGCAATTCCTCGCGGGGAACGACCGGACCCCGCGCCGCACGGCGGCGGGCGATGGCTGGGAGTTACCGCCGAAGTTTCGCTGGGCAGATGTCCTGCGGGATCTAACCCGGTTCGGAACTGGTTTCGTCGCGCCGTATCTGCTGCTGTGTCTGGTGCTCTGGGCCGCCGG
>JANOHH010000060.1:0-4346 GCA_031406395.1 Verrucomicrobiota bacterium
CTCCCGTAGCAACCTAGATCGCTGTAACCGAGGTCGTCAATGAGGATGAAAATGAGGTTCGGCTTCGCCATTTCCGCAGCGGGAGCGGCGAAGGAGGGCAACGCGAGCAAGGTCAACAGGGCGAGCGCCGACGGCAGCAGAGCGTGTTTCATGGGCGGGATGCTGCGCCAACGCACAGTGAAACTCAAGCGCGGGGACAATTCAGCGCATGATCATGTAGAATCCCCAAAGCGCAAAGCCGGTCACGGGGATCAACCCTCCGAGGAATCCCCCGAGGATGCCGGCCTTCTGTACCCCCAGGCGCTTCGCCAACGCATGGCTGATATAACCGCCCGCAAGCCAACCGCTGGGCGTGCAAACGAGGAAGCTAATGAGCCCAAACGTGCGTGCGGCGGACAGCGCTTGAAAGCTGCGGGTCATGATGGCCAGGGGAATCGCCACGGCGAAAAGTCCCCCCAACGCCCCGATGACAGCGCCGATGACGGCGCCGAGGTTTTCTTTCCCAAAGCTTGGTTCTCTCATGAAATCGGGTGATGAATCAATGCAGTAGCCCAAAAAAACTGGGCGATAGAAACTGCACAAGCAGACCTTTCTGGGCAAGGTGAATTCTCACCTTTGTTATTTACCTGGAACAGTAAAACCTTTCCATCGCAACTTTTACGCGAGATCGACATCATAGGCGGGCAGGGCAGGGCAGGGTGAAACCGCGGAGCGGTTTTCAATGCCCTACGACGACTGCGAAATCAATCAATCCGGCTTCGCCAACCCAATTCTGGAATTATAGAGCTTTACAGTCGGGCGGGGAATAAATAGTCTAGCACGTCATTTTTTGAAAACGCACGATAAGTATGGAAGCTAAAACTAAGACGATTGATTCATTCAAGCTGCATGAGAAGGATACCGGCTCGGCGGATGTCCAGATTGCTTTGCTCACGGAGCGCATCAACCACCTCACGGGCCATTTCCAGAACAACAAGAAGGATCACCACTCGCGGCGGGGTTTGCTGATGATGGTGGGCCAGCGCCGGCGGTTGCTGGATTATTTGCACGATACGGATCTCGCCCGTTACCAATTGGTAACCAAGAAGCTCAAATTGCGTCGCTGATTTTCCCGGCGCGTGGCCTAGGCTGCGCGTTTTTCATTTTTGCCGGCCGGATCGGAAGCGCGACCGCTCCGCCTCTCAAACACATAAACAAGCTCGCGCGGAATAGTCCGTTACCCCCGGGTGATTTCACTCAGCTCCGACTGTCTCGGAGTTCATTGAAGTTTCTCGGTGGTAATGGCAAACAAACATTATGCCAGAAAAAGTTATCGCCCCGTTGGGCGACAAGCAGATTACCATCGAAACCGGCAAGCTCGCGAAGCAAGCCGACGGCGCCGTGACCGTTCAACTCGGCGAAACCATCATCATCGTTGCCGCGGTGGCCGCGACCAAAGCCAAGGAAGGCCAGGACTTCTTCCCACTCACGGTTGATTACCGCGAGAAAGCCGCCGCCGCCGGAAAATTTCCCGGCGGCTACTTCAAGCGCGAAGGGCGTCCGACGGAAAAAGAAATCCTGACCTGCCGGCTCACCGACCGTCCGATTCGGCCTTTGTTTCCGAAGGGTTGGTATAACGAAGTGCAGGTACAAACCGTCGTCCTCAGTGCCGACGGCGAAAACGATCCCGACATTCTCAGCATCATTGGCGCAAGCGCCGCCTTGATGGTCAGCGACATTCCGTGGGACGGTCCACTCGGCGCCGTGCGCGTGGGTCGGATCAACGGGAAGTTCATTGCAAACCCAACCCATGCGGAACAGGCCGAGAGCGACCTGGATCTCGTTTATGTGGGTAACGCAAACGACATCGTGATGTATGAGGGCGCCGCCAAAGAAATCACGGAGGCCGATTTCAACGCCGCTCTGAAATTCGGCCACGATTGCTGCCAGCCGATCATAGCCGCCCAGAAGGAACTGGTGACACGCGCCGGTAAGAAGAAACGCGAAATCACGCTCAACATCGTCCCCGACGAGATTCTCAACGAAGCCAAGAAGCTGGCCGGCGACCGGTTTGTCCCGGCGTTACTCACGCCCGGTAAGCTCGCCCGTGAAACCGCCTGCAAAGCGATTCAGGACGAAGTCGGCGTTAAACTTGTCGAGAAATTCGGCGCCGAGAAAGTAACCACTTTTGTCATCAAGGATGCGTTCTATTACATCCAGAAGGAAGCCGTTCGCGGCTTGATCTTGAATAGTGGCAAACGCCTCGACGGCCGTGGATTCGATGTGGTGCGCCCGATCTCCAGCGAAATCGGATTCCTCCCGCGGGCTCACGGGTCGGCCATTTTCGCACGGGGCGAAACCCAGGCGGTCTCACTCGTCACGCTGGGTACGGGCGACGACACGCAGGAATTTGATTCCTACACCGGCGGCCGGAATGAGAAGAAGTTCATTCTGCACTACAACTTCCCGAATTTTTCGGTCGGTGAAACCGGGCGCATCACGGGCCCCGGTCGCCGCGAAATCGGTCACGGCGCGCTCGCCGAACGCAGCATCGAATCAATGATTCCATCGGCGACCTATCCGTACGCAGTTCGGATCACCAGCGAGATCATGGAATCCAATGGTTCAACTTCGATGGCCTCCGTCTGCGGCGGCACCTTGGCGCTCATGGATGCCGGAGTTCCGTTGATTCGCCCAGTCGCGGGTATTAGCGTAGGCATTTGTGCGGATTACGATGCCACCAAGAAAATCTCCCGTTATCAACTGCTCACCGACATTATTGGTTGGGAGGATGCCTATTGCGACATGGATTGCAAAATCGCCGGCACCTCCAAAGGCATCACCGGATTCCAGCTGGATCTCAAGCTGCGTGGCATTCCGCACGCACTGATGGCGGAGACGGTGGAAAAAGCGCGCATTGCCCGGATGCATATCCTCGCGGAAATGGCCAAGACCATTGCCGAGCCGCGCAAGGAACTGAGCAAATACGCACCGCGCATTCAGGTCGTGAAGATCAATCCGGAAAAGATTGGTGCGCTTATTGGACCGGGCGGTAAGAACATTAAACGCCTCGTCGAAGAATCCGGCTGCGAGATCGATATCGAAGACGACGGCACGGTTAACATTTTCTCCGTCTCCGCCGAAGGGATGAAGATTGCCGTGGAAGCCATCTCAGGCATGACTGCGGAAGCCGAGATCGGGAAAATCTATCGTGGTCGCGTGGTAACCGTCAAAGAGTTCGGCGCATTCGTTGAATTCCTGCCCGGCAAGGACGGCTTGGTTCACATCAGCGAATTGGCCAACTTCCGAGTCAAGAACACGGAAGACATCGTCAAGATCGGTGACGAGATTCAGGTCAAATGTTTGGGCGTGGACGAGAAGGGTCGCGTCCGACTTTCTCGCAAAGCGGCCATGGAAGATCGCGATAAGGAAATGGCTGGCAAGACCGAGCCAGCTGCCGTTTAGAAATTCTGTTCCCTTAGGGAGGCGAGCCCCAAAGGGCTCGCCTTCTTAAGACTCACATTATAGACGCACAATGTTAGTTATCGCTAATCCGTTTTTCCCCTAGTGTTCACGGGCTGATTCTTGACCTCGTTTCAGCCGGCGCTTTCCCTTACGGGACTGGAACGCTTAAAGCTTGGCGCATCTTCTCGGTCTTCTGCTTCATGTGCTTGCTCAGGTTGTCCCGCAGGACTTCGTTGATTAGCTCGCTCACGTTGAACCCGATCCGATCTGCCAACTCCAGCCGCTCCTGATTCTCTTCCCAGGCACGAAATGCCCTGGGAGTGGTCTTCTTCTTCATCACGTTCAGGATCAGTTTGCCGACCTCCATGTGTCCTTCGCCGCCGCGCAGGTGGTTGTTGTAGTACGGCGCCGCGGCTTCGGCGACCGCGTCCATGTCAGACAGATGAACGCCGTGCAGGCCCATGATCGTGGCGATGGTGTGGAACGCGCCTTTGATCGCGTGCTTCGCCGCCCACAAGGTCAGCAGCTTCTTGCGGACGTTCACGCCGACGAGGCCCTTGCGCGCTTTGTCCTCGGTGCGCAGCACCATGCGCTGCTTGGTGTCCCAGGTCTGCTCCCAGATCATGAAGAGGATCCACGCCGTCACGGGCTGGATGTCACACTCGGCGCCTTCTGACTCCAGGAACTTCTGCAGGCCGTAGTTGCCGTCCCCTTCGGTCGTCATGGCCCAGAACTCGCCGATGATCGAGACCTTGGGCAACACGCGGGTGCGGTCGACCTGGATGTTCATCAGATTCCGGCGCGTCTGCAGCATCGCCCACAGCAGTGACTTACTGTCAGGCGCGGCGAACGCGTCGTGAATCAGCTTCTTCGAGGCTTCAAGCGCGAGGTTGGTCGCGCCC
>JANOHH010000065.1:0-2173 GCA_031406395.1 Verrucomicrobiota bacterium
CGCGGGGTGCGCACCGCCAGCTGGAAATACATTTACTATCCGAGCGGAGACGGCACCCCGAGCCACTACGCGGCGGAACTCTACAACCTCGCCACCGATCCACTGGAGTCGCACAATCTCATCGCGGATCCGACGGCGACCAAGCAATTAACGGACTTGAAAAACGAGTCGGCCCGATTGATGGCGAAGCACAAAGCGGTCCCTGACCGCATGCCGCCGGATGGCGGCATCATCAACGTCCTGCCGAAGTTCTGACCGGGCCAAGCGGGTCAGTTACCGCCCCGTTGGGCGAGGATCAATTCACGAATCCCCTTCGGATCCGGGATGCCTTCGATTTTCTCCGAAGCCTCGGCGGTTGCGGCCGTCGAGATCGTGATGTCGCCAATGTTGGCCATGCGTGCGAGCAGGCTTTGGTCAATGTCAATCGAGCGGATGTCGCGCGGCAGATAATCCTGATAACATTTTGAAAACACGCCGCGCTCGATGGTGATCCGACCAGAGAAAACCCGGAGCACGATGGAAGCCCGCCGATACCAGGCCACCAGCGGCGGCACGATCAGGAAGAAGAAAACCCAGTGCCAGAAGTAATTCCACCACGAGGGTCGCACTTCCGCCAGCAGTTCGGCCGGAGCGGGCGATTTCCCAGCCGGGCCCACCGCCGTCCCGCCGCCCTGCTCCGCCATGGGAAAGCCACACCCGGGACAGGCCTTGGCCGCCGTTGAAACCTGCTTACCGCATTCTGGACAATTGATCAATGCCATGGTTTTGGTCGGGCGAACCTCACAGAAAACCGTGGCCAAATCAACCTCGATTCCTGCCTGGAGACCCACCAGTGCATTCAGTCGTCGTCATTTCTTCGTGTCCATTTGCGCCCATTCGTGATTCAATGCGCACGATGGAAGTCATCATACAACCGAATCAGGAAGCCGCCGCCGCCCTCGTGGCCCGTATCGTGGCGCACGACCTGCGCGCCAATCCGCATCTCGTCCTCGGCCTTGCCACCGGCAGCACGATGGAATGTGTTTATCGCCACCTGTTGCGCCTGCACCAGACCGAGAAGTTGGATTTCTCCCTGTGCAGCACCTTCAACCTCGACGAATATGTCGGCTTGTTCCCGAGCGACCCGAATTCCTATCGCCATTACATGGACCACCACCTGTTTAACCAGGTAAATATTGAGCCGCGCAACACGCATCTGCCCAACGGCCTCGCCGCAGACCTTGACGCCGAGTGCCGGAAATATGAGTCACTGATGCAACGCTTCGGGGGCATTGACCTGCAACTGCTCGGCGTCGGCAAGGCGGGGCACATCGGTTTCAACGAACCGCTCTCCGCCTTGCGCTCCCGGACCCGGGTGAAGGCGCTCACACCCACCACCATCAAGCAGAATGCGCCGCTGTTCGGGGGCGAGGACAAAATGCCGCGCCGGGCCATCACCATGGGCGTAGGCACAATCATCGAAGCGCGCCGCTGCGTCCTGCTCGCCACGGGTAGCAGCAAAGCGGAAGTGATCGCACAGGCGGTCGAAGGTCCAATTACCAGCATGGTCACCGCCACCGCCCTGCAACTGCACGCGCGCTGCACCGTAATCGTGGACGAGGCCGCGGGCGCGCAGTTGAAGGAGAAGGAATACTACCGGTGGATGTTCGACAACGAGCCGGAGTGGGAGGGCTCTCGGTGACCGGGTCGCCGTCGGTGACAGAGTCCGGTTGGCGGGTTTCCAGTTAAGTGAGCTCATCCACCCGATTGATCAATAACTCCGATGTAAATTCTTTTTTAAGGGCTTGCTTTCTCGGGCTTCTCGTTGATATTTCCCGCACTGCCATTAATTGTTGATACCAGCCTCGGGAGCAGTTACCGGGGAAGCGAAAGACATGACTTGATGCAATCAATTTTGGAGCGACGGATTGACGAGGCCGAATGCGGATCGAGCTGGCCCAGGCAAATGGCATTTACGCTGATCGAGTTGCTGGTAGTCATCGCCATCATCGCGATTCTCGCCGCGATGCTGTTACCGGCCCTAAGCAAGGCCAAAGCCACCGCCATCCGGGCCCAATGTGGCAGCAACCTCAAACAGTGGGGCATCGCGATCAACATGTACGCGGGCGACAACAAGGATTTTTTCCCGGACAACACGGATGGTTTTCACTTGAGTTGGATGTCGCCCAAGCTG
>JANOHH010000095.1:0-3777 GCA_031406395.1 Verrucomicrobiota bacterium
TCGGCGGCATCCCCACCGGTCCCCGGAGCGTGCTACCCAATGTCGCGATCCCGACGCTGTCCGCGCCGAAGAGCGTCACGATCAAGGACCGCGTCGCCGCCACCCTTATTCTTCGCACCTGGGCGGTTCACCGGCGATCCCTACCAGATTGACAATCCCTACGTGGACGGCTCCTCGAACGGGTTCAACTACATCGTGAGCAAGTTTCGTCCGGAGGCCGTTGCGGCCCACGTCGAACTGCAAAAAGGTGAACGCTCGGAGCTGGCGGAACTCGCGGCGAATATTCTTTGAATTCGTGCCGAAGCGGAACTTGAAGTGGATGAACTGCAGGATTATGATTCGCCCATGAGTGCCGCCACGATTCAGAACGAACTTCTGAACCTTCCCGCCAGCGAACGGGCGAGGTTGCTTGATGTGCTTTGGAACTCGCTCTCCGATGTCACAATCCAGGCCCGGGAAGTCGCGTGGGCCGAGGAATCGGAGCGTCGCATCAATGCGTACGAAGCGGGCGACGTCAAAGCCCGCGCCGCTGCTGAAGTGTTCAACGATCTGGAGAAGAAACTCCGCCCGTGAATGTTCGGTTCACCTCGGTCGCCGAGTTGGAACTCTCGGAAGCCATGTTGGAATATGAGGCGGCCAGGTCCGGTTTGGGCTCAAATTCTGTCTGATGCCAGAGCCGCCACCCGCCTCATCGAATCATACCCTCATGCCTGGACTACTCTCTCGCCCCGCACACGGCGAATCCGGTTGCACAACTTTCCTTTTGGATTGTTCTATCAGGTTCGGCCCGACGAGATTTTGATCGTGTCCGTGATGGATCTGCGGCGCGATCCGAGGCGTTGGGAACACCTTCTCTGAGCGGGAAACCCGAAAGCAGAGCCGATCTTCGATCGCAATCAAGTTCCGTCCGGAAGCCGTGGCCGCGCATGTGGGACCGCAAAAAGGCAAGCGCTCGGAACTCGCGGAGCTAGCGGCGAATATTCTCTAGCGACACCAAAAAACGCGGCGGGCCTCAGCCCGCCGCGCCTGCTGCAATCTCTCCATCTATTTCTGTGGTGACGCGCCGGCGATGCTCAACGTGAGATCAATCATGTCCGACACTTTTTCCTCCGGCGCTTTCGGATTGATGCCGTAGTCGCTGCGCTTGATGGCAAAGTTGGCCCGGATGACCAGCAAATCACCCTTGAGGTCGGGCTTGTTCACGCGCACCCCGAGCTTGTCCTTCAAATAGGTCAACGTGATCGGCGCGGTCACTTCCTTCGCCACACCTTTGATCGTCAACGTGCCGTGCGCGTCCGCGGTGGTCTTGTCGCCCGCGGTTTTTACGTTCTTGAGTTCCTTCGCCTCAAACGTGATTTCTTTGTGGGCCGCCACATCCATCCATTGGCCGCTGTGCATGTGCTCCTTCATCATCGAATTCGGAACCGTGAGGGAGTCGGCCGCGACGACAATTTTGCCTTTCGTTGCGGCCGGATTCGCCGGGTCGAACAGGACCGTGCCGGTAATTCCGCTGGCGCTGCCGTTGATGGCCTCCAGCGGCGCATCGAGCTTGAACACGGCGTTGTTCACGCCTTTGGGGTCTTTGAAGTCGAACGTCAGGGGAGCGGCCAGCGCGGCGCCCGTGATTACGGTGGAAGCGAACAGGGTGATGAGTTTCGTTTTCATGATGGATTTTTGGTTTGGTTGTTATGGTTTCGGAACAAAAAAGAAACGCCGGTCAGGCTCCCCGCGCCCAACAGCGCGGCGCCCAGAAAATCGAGTCCGGGCGCAAAACGTTTTTGATACGTGATCCCTTCGATCCCGGTGACGTCGTCCATAGTCTTGACCGGTTCGCTGGTTTTCGTCCAGCCGCGATTCGCGCCCGTGGCGAGCCAAGTAATGAACGCGACCAGCAAGACCAGCAGGGCCAGGAGGCGAAGGATCTTTTTCATCGGTCAGTTTAGGTCGAACAACAGAACCTGTGACCCTTCCTGACCCAGAATGTTCAAAGAACCTTCCGCGCCGACCGCCGCGGCGTCGCCCGCTTTCAAACGTTGACCATTCAATTCCACTGCGCCTTCGGCAACCTGAACCCAAGCGTGCCGCGAGGGCGGCAAGGCGTGCACGACGCTTTCGCCCGAGCGCAGTTTGGCGAGCCACAAATCCATGTCCTGATGCACGGCAATGGAATCGGCCCGGCCCGATTTGCTGGCGATCAAATGGAGCTTGCCGGACGCGGTTTTGGCCATGGCCTTCTCGGCATAACGAGGGGCCACTCCCTTGCGGTCGGGAAGGATCCAAATTTGCAGCAGATGCGTCTCCTTGGTGGCCGAGGGATTGAATTCGCTGTGCGTCACGCCCGTGCCGGCGGCCATGTATTGGAAATCACCGGCGCGAATGACCCGGCCGTTGCCCATCGAATCCTTGTGCTCCAGCTCGCCCGCGAGCACATAGCTGATGATTTCCATGTCGCGATGCGGGTGCATGCCGAAGCCGCCGCCCGCAGCGATGCGGTCGTCGTTGATGACGCGCAACGTGCGAAAGCCCATGTGGCGCGGGTCGTGATACTCCGCGAAGGAGAAGCTGAAGTAGCTGTCGAGCCAGCCGTGGTTGGCATGCCCGCGATCTTCGGATTTTCGAATGGTCATCATACTTGTTCGCTTTATCTTTTTACCGGCCTGTCCGAGGCCAGCTCAATCGGCGACTCCTTTGTAAGCCACCCGCCACCCGTCGCCCAATACTTTGTTCCTCGCGCAGCCATGCTTTTCCGGCATAATGCGGCCCGTGGAACTGCGACACCTGCGCTACTTCGTGACCGTGGCCGAACTCTTGAATTTCACGAAGGCCGCCCAACGCCTCCGTGTGGCGCAACCAGCGCTCAGCCGCCAGATCCGCGATCTCGAAGTAGAACTCAGCGTTCCCCTGCTCGAACGCGGGCCGCGGGCCGCGAAACTCACCGAAGCGGGTGCGGCTTTTCTGGGTGAAGCCCGGGCCATCCTGCAACGCGCCGACGAAGCGGTGAAACTCGCCCGGGCCGTGGCGCGTGGGGAGCGCGGCGAAATCCACGTCGGTTACGCGCCCTCGTTGACGACGGAAGTACTGCCCTGCGCGTTGCACAGTTTTCACAACGCCGCACCGGGCGTTCACGTGAAACTGCACGACTTGTCCAGCGAAGAAATGTTGCGGGGCGTGGGGCAAGGCCGGCTTCATATGAGCTTGATGGCGCGCCCGTCGGAGCGGGCGTTGCACGGATTGAAGTTTGAACTGCTGCGGGAATATCCGATCTGCGTGGCCATGCCGCCCAAGCACCGGTTCGGCCGCGGAAAGACGGTGGCATTAAAGCAAATCGCCAACGAGCCGCTCGTGGTCTATTCCCGCGCCGAATATCCCGAATACCACGCGATGCTGACGGAGTTTTTTGCCGGGACCGGGCGCACCCCCCGGCTCGCCGAAGAACACGACAGCGCGCCGAGTTTGATTGCGGCGGCAGAAATTGGCCGCGGACTGGTCATCGCGCCAGCGTGTCTCGGGATACTTGCGGGCGGACGGCTGAAATTTCTCCCGTTGAACCCGGCGCCCCCGCCGGTGCAGTTGGTCGCCGTGTTCGATCCGCAACGTTTGACCGGTGCGGCAGCCAAGTTCCTCGCCGCCGCGCGTCCCGCGGAAATTAGCCGCTCGGCGACGAACGCGCGCCATCGTAACCGTCCGCGATGAGGGCACATCAGGACTGACGCATCCCCATGAGGTAGGGTCAACGCGTTACATGATCAGCCGATCTGCCCACGCCGACGCCAACGC
>JANOHH010000097.1:0-1654 GCA_031406395.1 Verrucomicrobiota bacterium
GCTGGCGCGGGCAAGGCGGCGAATCATCCGGTGCAGTCGGTGGATTGGTATGACACGGTGAAGTGGAGCAATGCGCGGTCGGAACAAGCGGGTAAAACGCCGATGTACTACACGGATGCGGGTTTGACGCTGGTGTATGCGACTGGCGAACCGGCGACCCTTTATCCGAACTGGGCGGCCAGTGGGTACCGGTTGCCGACGGAAGCGGAGTGGGAGAAGGCGGCACGGGGCGGGTTGAGCGGGCAACGGTTTCCGTGGGGCAACGTGATCAATCAAAACCTGGCCAACTACTACGGAGACACGGCCAGCTACAGTTATGATTTGGGACCGAATGGGTATAACCCGATTGGGAGTATCGGGGAAACCTCTCCCGCCACGAGTCCGGTGGGAGCCTTTGCCGCGAACGGTTATGGACTTAACGACATGGCTGGGAATGTATTCGAGTGGTGTTGGGATTGGTATGGGACGCCGTATGCCGGAGGCAGCGACCCACACGGACCTGTCGGGCCGTTGAGCGACCGGGTGTTGCGTGGCGGCAATTGGTCCGACCCCGCCAAGTACGCGCGTTGCGCTGATCGCTACCACCTCCCCCCGTATTACACGAACAACGACTATGGCTTTCGTTGTGTGCGGGGGCTTTAGTTTTTGCTCTTTTGCTGCTTAACCCTTTTGAAGTTGTGCGGAGCGTCCCAAACGAAAGCGACAAGAAATGAAAACCGAAACCAAAATCCAGAAATCAGAAGTCCGAGGCCGACGTCCGGCCGCGCGCAGCGGCTTGGACTGCGGTGGCAACAAGTGCAGCGCGGCACCGCTTTCGGATGCAAGCGCCCGCCCCGAAAAGCTCCGTCGCCGCTTCACTTTGCCGGAGCAGTCCAAAACCCGGCGGCCATTCGTAGAGGCGACTCGGCAGAGCGCCGCATTACTTCCGCAGACCAGTCACCGGCGCTTTGCCAAGCGCCGCCACGCCGTCCTTGCCCTGGTGTTCTCAACGATCATCTCTCAACTATCAACCAGCCTCGCCCAATCCTACTCCATTGACTGGTCCACCATTGACGGTGGTGGCGGCACGAGCACCGGCAGCGTGTATTCCGTCACCGGCACCATCGGCCAGCCGGACGCGGGCGGGCCGATGACCAACGGCCAGTACTCCGTCACCGGCGGATTCTGGGTATTGCCAACAGCGGTGCAAGGAACCAACGCACCTACGCTCACGATTGTTCCCGCCGGGTCCGGGCAGGCGACGATATCGTGGACACCCAACACCCAGGGCTTTGTCTTGCAGGAGACGTGGGTTCTGGCGCCTTCGAATTGGACCAATTCTGTGAGCGGCGCGACTAATCCCATCAACGTCCCTGCCACCTTGCCATCGAAGTTTTATCGGCTGTTCAAACCGTGAACCAGGAGGGACGACTTTAACGTCGTTCCTCCGCTCCGGAGAGCACTGAGATTGGGGACCAGGTGAAACCCGTCTCGACCGGCTTTGTCGCCGTGACGTTCGATCAGCGGCGCAACCAGCCCATCACCGTCCCTGCTGCCTCGCCCACGCAACGCCTGTGGGCTGGGCTGCCTCCCGATCAGCCGCATTTACTCGCATCAAGAAAAAACCAGGTCAAAACTACTTCAACGAGCGGGCGGCTTCGATCATCTCCCAGAA
>JANOHH010000116.1:0-8590 GCA_031406395.1 Verrucomicrobiota bacterium
AGACGATCTGCGTGGGACAGGCGGCGTCCATGGGCGCGGTGCTCCTCGCGGCCGGAACCAACGGCAAGCGCTTTGCGCTCCCCAACTCCCGCATCCTCATCCACCAGCCCTGGGGCGGAGCGCAAGGACAAGCCTCCGACATCGCGATCCAGGCCAAGGAAATCTTGCGAATCAAGGATCGCCTCAACGGCATCCTCGCCTATCACACCCGCCAGCCCCTGGACCGCATCGTGACCGACGCCGATCGCGACTTCATCATGGAAGCGGAGCAGGCCAAGGCGTACGGAGTCGTGGACCACGTCATCAGCCGGCGAGAGCGTTAAGGCATGAAGAAGGGGTCGGAGTCCGAAGTCCTTCGCTGCTCGTTCTGCAACAAGGACCAGAACGACGTCCGCAAGCTCATCGCGGGGCCCACTGTCTTCATCTGCGATGAATGCGTCGACGTCTGTAACGACATCATCGCCGACGACCGCCGGGTCGAGGGGCGCACCTACAAGTCGACCCTCCCCATCCCCCACGACATCAAGAAGTTCCTCGACGAGTACGTCATCGGCCAGGACCAGGCCAAGAAGAAGCTGGCCGTGGCGGTGTACAACCACTACAAGCGGATCGAGATCGCGAAGGCGCGCGGCAAGAACGAAGTCGAACTCACCAAATCGAACATCCTGCTCATCGGGCCCACCGGCACCGGCAAGACCCTTCTCGCCCAGACCCTCGCCCGTCTGCTCTCCGTGCCCTTCACCATCGTCGACGCCACCACCCTCACCGAAGCCGGTTACGTGGGCGAGGACGTCGAGAACATTATTCTGCGCCTCCTGCAAAGCGCCGATTATGACGTGAAGCGCGCCCAACGCGGCATCATTTATATTGACGAGATTGACAAGATCACGCGCAAATCCGAAGGCCCGTCCATCACGCGCGACGTGAGTGGCGAAGGGGTGCAACAGGCGCTGCTCAAAATTCTGGAAGGGACGGTTTGCAATGTGCCGCCCCAGGGCGGACGCAAGCATCCGCAGCAGGAATACATCAAGGTGGACACAACGAACATCCTGTTCATCTGCGGTGGGGCGTTCGTGGGCCTGGAGAAAGTCATCCAACGACGACTCGGTCGCCACACGATGGGCTTCGGCGCGATTGGCAAAGCCGCGGTCGCGAAGGAACTGCTGCGCGACGAAATGCTGGCGCACGTCGAGCCGGAGGATTTACTCAACTTTGGTTTCATTCCAGAATTCGTCGGTCGCTTGCCGATTGTGACGACGTTGACGGAGTTGAATGAGGACCAGTTGGTTTCCATTCTCACCGAGCCGAAGAATGCGTTGATCAAGCAATACGCGAAGTTGCTGGCGATGGAGGGCGTGGATCTGCATTTCACGCCGGATGCGTTGCGCGAACTGGCAATTCAAGCCCACAAGAAGGGCACCGGCGCCCGGGCGTTGCGCGGGCTGATCGAGCGGCTGATGCTCGACGTGATGTATGACGTGCCCGAAAGCGGCGACATCCTGGATATCAAGATCACGCGGCCCGTGGTCTTGGGGGAGATCAAGCCCATCGTGCGCCGCAAGCAGGACCAGGCGGCGGCGTAGCAGAGTTGAACCTCATCTCTACGCGAGACACACGTGTCTCGACAAGTCTTCGGCTTCACACCATCCTCGCCCCAATGGCATTCGATTCTGACGCCCCGCTGGATCTCCTGTGGAAAGAATACAGCCTCGTCTTCCGGGATTTCGACGACCTGACCCTCGGTCGCTGGCTGGCGCAAACTCTCGGCCAACTGGAGGGGAAAGCCTGGCGGCTTTCGCATCCGCTCGTGGGGGCGTATCGGCTGGCCGCGCAACTCGGGCATGAACGGCAGATCTGGCACAAGCGCATCGCCACGCCGCCGTCGGCGTACACGGAATCGGCCTGCTGCCGCGCGCCCACATTGCCGCTCGTCACTCGCGATGTGCGCGAGTCCGGTCTCATCTGTCAGCATTGCAATGAAACGCTCGTGCCCTTCGACGAGATTTCCTCGGAGGTTTCACCCGACCTGGTCGCCTGGGCGGTGGAGTATGAACCCGTTCACGCCGTCGCGCATTGGGATGATCGTCAGCGCAAGAGCGCCGGCAATTATGATCGGGCCTACGAAAATGCCGCGCTCCAGGCGGAACGTCTGCTGGCCCGCGTCGGTTTTGAACTCGCGCCCAAATTGTTGAACCACTACCCGGCGGTCATCTGGGAGGACCAGGATGAATGCCTGGAGGTGCGGCCCGAGGATGTGCGCCGTTGAGCGTTCGCCGTTCGCGGTTTCTTGATTCAAGATTGAGCGCACCCAACCTTCACCGCATACTCCCGACATGTTTCGACTCATCAAATGGTTGTTCATCCTGCTTTTCGTGGCGATCGCGTTGATCGTTGGCTTGCTGCTGTCCAAGGATGCGATCGCCAAAGCGGCGGCTGAACAGCAGATCCGCGCGCAGACCGGGATGGACGTAAAGATTGGGCGGTTTTCCATCGGCCTGCTGTCACCCGTCGTTACCATCGAAAATTTCAAGCTCTATAACACCCCGGAATTCGGTGGCACGCCGTTCCTCGACATTCCTGAACTTCATCTGGAATACGACCGCGTCGCATTTGCCCGGCGCCAACTCCGCATCACTCTGCTGCGTTTGAACCTCGCGGAACTCACCTTGGTGCGGAACGACCGCGGCAAGACGAATATTGCGAGCTTTGCCGCCGCCCCGCCCCGCGCCACCAAGACGACGAACATGGTGCAGTTTATTGGAGTGGACGTGATGAATCTCTCGGTGGGCAATGCGCACTTCATTGATCTGAATAATCCGGGCAAGAACCGGGAGTTCAAAGCCAATCTGCAAAACCAAGTTTTCCGCAACGTCAAAACCACGGGGGACCTCTACGGCGTTTTGATTCTGCTCTGGCTACGCAGTGGCGGCGGGTGATCTAGAAACTTTTCCGTTGCGGGCGGCCGGAAGGGCTGGATTCCTGCGCAAAAAAACTGCCCGACGACTGCCCCCGTTTACTGCCGCGAGCTCGTTTGATTGGCGGCCTCGGACAAAAACCTTCAGCGATCCAACAATTTCGCGTGAATCCGAGCGGCGAGTTTGTATGCTGTCCGCGCATGATTCATCCGACGGCCATCATTCATCCGCGAGCCAGACTCGATGCCACCGTGCAGATTGGCCCGGGCGCAGTGATCGATGAAGGCGTGGAACTGGGCGCGCATTGTATTGTGGGCCCGCACGTTTATCTCACCGGCCTGACGACGATCGGGGCGCGCAATCGTTTTCACGCGGGCAGCGTCATTGGTGATGCGCCCCAGGATTTCAAGTATGACGGCACGCCCACGCGTCTGCGCATCGGGACGGACAATGTTTTCCGCGAACACGTCACCGTCCACCGCTCGACCAAGGCCGACGAGGAAACGCTCCTCGGCTCGCACAATTATCTCATGGCGAACAGTCACGTCGGCCACAACAGCCGGCTCGGAGATCACGTCGTCCTGGCCAACGGCGTACTACTTGGCGGGTATGCTCAGGTTGGGGATCGCGCGTTTCTGGGCGGCAACTGTCTGGTGCATCAATTCACCCGCGTCGGCACGCTGGCGATGATGCAAGGCGGTGCCGCTATCAGCCAGGACCTGCCGCCGTTCACCATCATGCATCACGTCAACACCCTGTGCGGATTGAATATTGTGGGGCTAAGGCGGGCGGGTGTCAGTTCGACGGACCGACTGGAGTTGAAGCGGCTTTATCGCGCTTTGTTCCGCAGCGGAAAGAATCTCCGTGCGGCGGTGGCCCAAGGGGAAGGGGAGTTCGGCGGCGAATTGGCCAAGGCGTTGTTGCGCTTTGTTTCAGAATCAAAACGCGGCGTGTGTACGCCGGGCGTTGCTTCCGCAGTCGGTGAAGACGAGTAACCTACGCGACTCTGCGCAAGTGTCGAAGCCAAGGCGCTTGTTTCTTTTTGTTGAATGGATTGCCCAGCCCCATGCCCGCGGCTTCGCTCTGAGACCTATTTTGCCAGAAGCGCCATTACGATTTCGGCGAGCTGGGCGGCGGGATACGGCTTGGCCAGAAACTGATTGGGTTTGTAGGGCGAATCGTAATAAATGGTCTCGTCCACCGTGCCGCTGACCATCAGGACTTTTTGATCCGGCTGGAGTCGGCGGCAATCGCGGATCAGATCCAGTCCGTTCATGGCGTGCATCGCAAAATCCGTGATGATCAGCTTCGGCCTCGGTTGGGCAATGGAGAAGGCGTGAACGGCGGCCGCTGGATCGCGGAACGTCTCCACCCGGCAGCCCAAGGGTTCGAGCACCATGGCCACCAATTCGAGCAGCATGGGCTCGTCATCCACGGCAAACACCAGCGGCCGGGGATCGCCGCCATGACCGTTTCGTTGAGAGGAAGGGGTGCTCATATTATCTGTCGGGTGGATTGAACACCCGATGCGCGAGAGTGGCAAGCAGACAATGCTCTCCAAGGAAGATGTTTTCATCTGCATTCCTGCTAGCTTAACTCGGCGGGCATTTCTATGATCCTTTTTGCCGGCAGCGATCGCACCGTTAGCGAATCCGACCCCGCAGCAAGATCATGAAAGTTTTAGGCATCATTCCCGCCCGCTACGCTTCGACGCGCTTTCCGGGCAAACCGCTCGCGCGGATTGCCGGCGTGCCGCTCATCCAACGGGTCGTCGAGCAATGTCGGAAGGCGAAAGCGTTGAGCGACGTCATCGTAGCCACGGACGACACGCGGATCTGGGAAGCGGTTCAGAATTTCTGCCAGGTGGAAATGACCCGCCCGGAGCATCCCAGTGGTTCGGACCGCATTGCGGAAGTTGCGGCCCGCTGCGCGTGCGACGCGGTGGTAAATATCCAGGGGGATGAACCGCTAATTGACCCGGCGGTGATTGACGCGGTGGCGCTGGCTCTGAACGAAAATGAAATGTCCACCGCCGCCACCGCGATTCGCAGCGCCAGCGAATATGACAACCCGAATGTTGTGAAAGTTGTTGTCAATGCTGCGGGCCGCGCCCTATATTTTTCGCGACGCACGATTCCCTATTTGCGCGAGGCCGCCAGTCGTTCGGCGAACGAACAGTTGGCGGCGTTTCCTTTTTTGAAACATCTGGGCATTTACGGCTACCGTCGGGAAACGCTGTTGCGACTGGTGCAGTTTCCGGTTTCGCCGCTCGAAAACGCGGAAAAGTTGGAACAGTTGCGTGCGCTGGACAACGGCATCGCCATCGCGGTCGTCAAGGTAGATTACGACAGCGTGGGGGTGGATTTGCCGGAGGACGTGGGGCGAGTGGAGCGGTTACTGGGGAGTGGATAGTTATTTGAGTTGATAGTTGATAGTGGATCGCGCGCGCGGCGCTTGGCTATCAACTACCAACTCACAGAACTATCAACTGTTTCCAAATGAAATACATCTTTGTCACTGGCGGCGTCGTGAGTTCGCTCGGCAAGGGCCTGACGGCCGCCGCGCTCGGCACGCTGCTCGAGAATCGCGGCCTCAAGGTCGCGTTGCAAAAGTTCGACCCTTATCTCAATGTGGATCCCGGCACGATGAGCCCGTTCCAGCACGGGGAGGTCTATGTGCTGGACGACGGCGCGGAGACGGACCTCGACCTCGGCCATTACGAGCGGTTCACCAGTGTCAAGCTGACTCGGCTCAACAATCTGACCAGCGGCCAGGTTTATCAGACCGTGCTCAACAATGAGCGCGAAGGCTTTTACCTCGGCAAAACCGTGCAGGTCATTCCCCACGTCACTGACGAGATCAAACGCCGCATCCACGTCCTCGCCGCGGAGAGCAAGGCCGACGTTATCATCACGGAGATCGGTGGCACGACTGGCGACATCGAGGGATTGCCGTTTCTCGAAGCCATCCGCGAGTTCGCGCTCGAAGCGGGCGTTGGCAACACCTGCTTTATTCACGTCACCTATGTCCCGTTCATCAAGGCGGCCGGTGAACTCAAAACCAAACCCACCCAGCAATCCGTCGCCAAGCTTCGCGAAATCGGCATCACCCCGCACCTCATCGCCTGTCGGTGCGAGAAGCCGCTCGACAAGGAACTGCGCCAGAAGATTTCCCTGTTCTGCAACGTGCCGGTCGAAGCGGTCATCGAAGAGAAGGACGTGGATCACTCGATCTACGAACTGCCGCTGGTCCTCCAGCGCGAGCGGGCCGACGATCTGGTCTGCCGCGTGTTGCACCTCGATGCGCCCGTCGCCAAGATGGCGCACTGGCAGGAGATGATCCGCAAACTCATCGCCCCGCAACATCGCGTCCGCGTTGGCGTCGTCGGCAAATACATCGGCTTGCAGGACGCCTACAAATCCGTCTATGAGGCGATCATTCACGGTGGCATCGGCAACGATAGCGGCGTGGAAATCGTGCAGGTGGACGCCGAGGAATTGGAGAAGAAGGACGGAGAAAAACTGCTCGATGGATTGGGCGGCATCTGCGTCCCGGGCGGTTTCGGCGAGCGCGGGATCGAAGGGAAAATCCGCGCCGCGCAGTTCGCGCGCGAAAACAAAATCCCGTATCTCGGGCTTTGCCTTGGAATGCAAATCGCCACCATCGAGTTCGCCCGAAACGTGCTCAAGCTCGAGAAGGCGCACTCCACCGAGTTTGATCCCGACACGCCGCACCCGGTGATCGCGCTGCTCGACGCCCAGCGGAAGGTGACGAAGAAGGGCGGCACCATGCGCCTGGGCGCGCAGCCGTGCCAGTTGACCGTGGGTTCCCAGGCGGGGAAACTCTATGGCTCCTTTGTCGTCAACGAACGCCACCGGCATCGCTACGAGTTCAACAATGCCTACCGCGAGAAATATGAGAAAGCCGGCTTCGTGTTCAGCGGCACCTCCCCGGATGGGAAACTGGTGGAGGTTATCGAACTTCCTAGTCATCCCTTCTTTCTGGCGAGCCAGTTCCATCCCGAGTTCTTGAGCAAACCGCACCAGCCGCATCCTTTGTTCAAAGGTTTCATTGCCGCCGCGCACCAGCAGATGCACAAGAAGCCGCTCTGAGGTTATGGCCAGATGCCCGATCCGGGAAATGAACCGGGACTTCGGGCGACAATCCTCAAGCATGGGAATACGGAAATCTATTAAAAGCTGCGATACGCCGGCGCCAACGAATAACGACCTTCTGCGCGACCTGCCGGCGTTGGAATTTCCCGATTGGAACGGCATATTGCCGCATCGCAACCACAAAACGTTCGAGCTAGCCGGGCCGTGGAATAAAGAAATGCTCACCCTGTTTCCGCCGAAGAAACTCTCCTCAAAGTTGGAAATGAAACGCAGGTGCCGTGCGGAGTTTGTTCTGTAATTTGTCTCTGCCCTCCGATCCCCGGCTTCTGCCTTCGGCCTTTGCAACCAGCGGGAGCACCGGCGGGGGCTCGAAGGCGGGGCGCGGTTCGCGCTTGGCGTGTTGTGCGAGCGGATGGTAATTCTACGCCGGTGGTAATAGCCATTGTAATTTTATTGGAAAGCGGCGTGGGGTGGGAGCAGGCGGGAACGGGAGCGGACTGGAAAGCATGGCGGCTGGAGTCAATGTTGCGCCGCGAATTCTAACACGGATAATGCGCGGCCTCACGCGTTGAGGGCGTGTTTTCTTGCGGGGAGGTCGGGCTCAGCTTTTTTGAACGGTGTAGGGGACGATTTCCAGTCCCCGCATCATGAAATCCATCAGCCGTTCCCAGCTCTCGAAATAGAGATGCGTCGTCAAGGCCTCCAGGTGCGTGAAGAATTTGAGCCGCGCTCCGACGGTTGCCTTGGCCGCGGACCTTGAGCTTCGCGGTGTGCTGGTCGTGACCCGGTTCGAGAGCTTCGACCCACTGGCTCAGGTGTGAATGAGACGCGGGCTTGCAGGGGAAGAGGAAATGAAAGTTGTGCAACAGCACCTGCCGGCAGAAGGGTTGATGGGCGTACAGATCATCGCCCAGCAAGGTGTCATTGCCGGTGGCGTAACGCGCCGCGTGCGCGGCCAGCCAGCGTTTGGCGGCGTTGATCTCGCAGTCCTGTTTGAGCGCCCCGTCCTGCGGCGTGATGAACTCCGGGCGCCGCGACACGACCTGTTTGTGTCCCGGGCTGACGATGACCGGCGTGATCGCGCTGTGAAAATGCGTGACCTGACCCTCGGTGGGGCTGATGCAGGAACAGCGTTTGCAGTGAATGTTTTTGGATTGGGAGGAAAAGTACCAGGTGGCATCCAGCGCGAGGAGCCGGGTGTTTTCCACCGCCCGCATGGTTTCGAGCAAACCGGTTTGATCGAAGGCCCGGTGCAGGTCATCGAAGAGGCTGAAGAGGTGGCTGGGTTCCATCGGATCGAGCGTCTGGCGGATGTGATTGTCGGAAGGAATGTGCTCGACCTGGAACAGGGAACGGGCGTTGTTGCGCCCGCGCGAGGCTTCCATGTTCTGCTGAAAACTCAGGAACGAAGGGCATTGAGTGAAGAACACCGCAAAGGCGGCCGAGGCGATGTCGGCCATGGTGTAGCGCGTGTTGTCGCCCGTGCGCCGATCCGGGAGGGTGGCCGAGACGGCGCGCCACCGTCCGAGGAGCTGATCGAAAGCGCGCGCGTTCATGCGC
>JANOHH010000152.1:0-1326 GCA_031406395.1 Verrucomicrobiota bacterium
GAATGCGTGCAACATTAGTTGCAGGTGTTTGAATTAAACGTAGAAGTGTTCCAAGGATTTCCTCTTTGCCTGGCATCTGTGAGAGCTCAACGACATTTTTCTCGTTGAGAAACTTTCCCTCAAAGAAAGCGCCTTTAAGCTTAAAGCACTCAATATCTTTTGCGTGCTTGGCCAGTACTTTAGTAGGCGCTACGGGATCTTCCTCTGAATAAATCACGGGTGTTGAGTATCAAGCGGGCAATGGAACGCCGGGTCAGATCGAGGCGGACTGGGTAATTCTCACCGGCGGTATGTGGACCCGACAGCTCGGCCTCCATATTGGCGTGGATCTTCCCCTCTATCCCGTCGAGCATCACTACGTGTTGAGTGAGCCGATTCCCGGTGCGGCCCGCGATCTTCCCTGTGCGCGGGATCCCGACGCGGCCATCTATTTCCGTACGCTGGATGATGGGTCCATCAAACTCGGTGCCTTCCAGTGGCGTTCGAAGCCGTGGCAGGTGGGCGATACCGTGCCGGGCGACTTTAAGTTTAGTCTGCTCAATGATGATTGGGAAAAATTTGCCGAGCCCCTGGCGGCGGGCAAGCACCGCATCCCCGCCCTCCGCACGGCGAAGTTCCCGAAATTTGTGAACGGGCCCGAGAGCTTTACGCCGGACAACAATTTCCTGATGGGGCCACCGGCGCGGACCGAAGGCCTCTTTGTGCTGGCGGGTTTTAACAGCGTCGGCATTGCGAGCGCTGGTGGCGTTGGCAAGTACACTGTGGACTGGCTGGAAGGCGGCGAGATGCCGATGGATTTATGGAGCGTGGACGTGCGCCGCTTTGCGCCGCTCCAGAATGAGCGCGGCTATCTCATGACCCGGGCCGCCGAGGTGCTAGGATTGCATTACCAGATGGCGTGGCCGAACCGCGAGATGGAGACTTCCCGCAATGCCCGCCGCTCGCCCTTGCATGCAAAAACTTCCGCGCTCGGCGCCTGCTATGGTCAAAGCGCCGGTTGGGAACGACCGCTTTGGTATGCGCCGGCTGGAATCAAACCGGAGATCCAGTATTCCTTCAAAAAACAAAACTGGGCGCCCTACGTGGCCGGGGAAGTGAAGGCTTGTCGCGGAAGTGTGGCAATCTTTGATCAATCCACATTCGCCAAATTCGAGGTCAGCGGCGCCGACGCGTTGGCGACGCTGCAAAAGCTCTGTGGCAATGACGTGAATGTGCCGCTGGGGCGCATTGTTTATACCGCGATGTTCAACGAGCGGGGAACTTTCGCGAGCGACCTCACGGTGGTCCGGTTGGCCGCCGACCGGTTTTACGTCATCACCTCCACCC
>JANOHH010000232.1:0-5390 GCA_031406395.1 Verrucomicrobiota bacterium
AACGAAACTCAACACGTAGCTCAGGAACACCGGCAACAGCGGTTTCAGGTCAGCGAGTTCCGCGGTGTGCCGCACTTGCTCCACCGCGTGCGGCACTTTTAACTCCAGGACCATGATGGTGATGATGATGGCGAGCACGCCGTCGCTGAAGGCTTCGAGTCGATTCTTTTCCATGCGGCGATTTTAGGGAACTGACACTCGTGCCGCAATCACGCTCGGATGCAGGCCGCTGCCGTCCGCCGACTCGTCCGCCGAAATCAATAGCAAGAACCGGAGTTATTGTTTGCGGAGAACTGCTATGTTGTCCGGGTAACAAAATGAAAAAGATGAAGCCAGCGCGCAGAACGACTCGAAAGGCGGCTTCGAGCAATTACGCCACCGCCAGCGAACGCTGGAATGCCGTGGTCCACCGCGATCCGGACGCCGAAGGGAAATTTTACTACTCCGTCAAGACCACGGGGGTGTATTGCCGACCGTCTTGCGCGGCGCGGCTGGCCCGACGCGAAAACGTCCAGTTCCACGCTTCCTGCGAAGCGGCTGAGCGCGCGGGTTTTCGTGCGTGCAAACGATGCCGGCCCAACGGACGGTCGCTGGCCGAAGAATATGCGGCCAAGGTGGCAACCGCCTGTCGCACGATTGCAACGGCCGAGGAATTGCCGAGTCTCGAGTTTCTGGCAAAGGCGGCGGGGATGAGCCGTTTTCATTTTCACCGTGTGTTCACAAAGATTGCCGGTCTTACTCCCAAGGCTTACGCAATGGCCCATCGTGAAGCGCGGATGCGTCAGACACTTCCTAAACGCAGTTCGGTGACCGAAGCCATTTATGAGGCTGGGTTCAACTCCAACAGCCGTTTCTACGCGGCGGCTTCGCGCATGCTGGGTATGAAGCCGAAGAATTTCCGCCAAGGCGGGAAGGGCGAGGTCATCCAATTTGCCGTCGGCGAGTGTTCGTTGGGTTCAATTCTTGTGGCGGTCTCGGATAAAGGAGTTTGCGCAGTTTCGCTGGGGGACGACCCGAACAAACTCGTCCAGGAACTCCAGGATCGTTTCCCCAAAGCGCAATTGACTGGCGGCGAGCGGAAGTTTGAGCGCGTCGTTGCCAAGGTGGTTGGCCTGGTGGAAGCACCGAAGGTCGGCCTGGATTTGCCGCTCGACGTGCGCGGCACGGTGTTCCAGCGGAGGGTTTGGAAAGCCCTGCGTGCAATTCCCGCCGGATCGACCGTCAGTTATGCTCAGATTGCGAAACGCATCGGCTCCCCCAAGGCGGTGCGTGCGGTCGCGGGAGCGTGCGCCGCGAATGCCATTGCGGTTGCCATCCCCTGTCACCGGGTGTTGCGCACGGACGGCAGCCTCTCCGGCTATCGCTGGGGCGTGGAACGGAAACGTTCACTATTGGAACGCGAAGCCGCGGCGTGAAACCGGCACATCCCCATTGAATAATGGACCTATTTGGCAATGACCCCGCTGACAATCGGCTGCCTTGCGATGGCACGGTGAATTATTTCGGCCAAATCCTCGACCCGGACGAGGCGCGGCGGTATTACGAGGCGTTGCTCAAGACGATACATTGGAAGAACGACGAGGCGGTCATTTTCGGCAAGCACATCGTTACCGCGCGAAAAGTCGCATGGTATGGCGACGCGAAATATTCCTACACCTATTCCGGAACCACGAAGCAGGCGCTGGTTTGGACCAAGGAATTGCTGGCGCTCAAAGGCATCGCGGAAAAGCTGACCGCCGTTAAGTTCAATTCCTGCCTGCTCAATCTTTATCACGATGGCAACGAGGGAATGGCCTGGCACAGCGACGACGAGCGTTCACTGGCCAAAAACTCAACCATCGCTTCGCTGAGTTTCGGCGCGGAACGGAAGTTTTGCTTCAAGCACAAGCAAACGCAGCAGACTGTTTCCCTCCTTCTGGAGACCGGCAGCCTGCTGGTCATGAAGGACGCCACTCAAACTTACTGGCGACACTGCTTGCCGAAGTCGAAGCAGATAACCGCCCCGCGGATCAATCTCACCTTCCGCACCATGGTTGTCCCTTGAGCCGAAGGCTGGCAATTCGGCTCAAGCAAGAATTTATTGGGCCGACATAGTTAAAAGCCCTGGATCCCTGGGTGATTGGTAGGGTCATCGCGCTGCGATGACCACCGGCCCGTGCAGGGCCGGAACTCTTTCGAGGTGGCCCGAGGCTCGGGTAAAACCGTTGCGTCGCTGCACGCGACGCAGGTCGTCGCAGCGCGACGACCCTACCAAAGGTCAGTGTCAACCGCACTGTGCCTGATGGCGCAAGGCATGATCCACCAGCACCAGTGCGGTCATCGCCTCCACCATCGGGACGGCGCGCGGCAGTACGCAAGGATCGTGACGCCCGCGCCCCTTCAATGTGGTGTTCTTGAAATCCTCCGTCACCGTGGCCTGCTCGTGCATGACGGTGGCCACCGGCTTGAAGGCAACGCGGAAAAGAATCGACTCGCCATTGCTGATGCCGCCTTGAATGCCGCCAGAACGGTTCGTCAACGTGTGAACCTTGCCGCCCTTCATGCGAAACGCATCGTTGTGTTGCCGGCCCGTCATCAATGTCCCGCCAAAGCCGCTGCCGATCTCAAAGCCCTTCGTCGCCGGCAGACTAAGCATCGCCTTGGCGAGGTCGGCTTCCAGCCGGTCGAACACCGGTTCGCCCCAGCCGGGCGGCACGCCGCGGGCCACGCCTTCTATCAGGCCGCCCAAGCTGTCGCCTGCGCGCCGCATCTTTTCGATGAGCCGGATCATCTTCGCCGCCGCCATTTGATCGGGACAACGGATGATGTTGGATTCGATATCGGAGAATTTTACCCGCGCCGAATCCACCTGGGCGACGATGGACTGAACCTGCGTCACGTAGGCCAACACCTCGACTCCGAATTTTTCGCGCAGAATTTTTTTGGCAATGGCCCCGGCAGCGACGCGCCCGATGGTTTCCCGAGCGCTGGTGCGCCCCCCGCCGGGCCAGGCGCGAATGCCATACTTGGCAAAATACGTGTAGTCCGCGTGTGACGGACGGAACTTGGTGGCCATCTCGTTGTAGGCTTCCGAGCGCGCATCTGTGTTTTTGACCCACAGGGAAATCGGTGTGCCCAGGGTTTTGCCTTCGAACGTGCCGGAAAGGATTTGCACCGTGTCCGACTCTTTGCGCGGCGTGACGATGGAAGACTGCCCGGGCCGGCGGCGGTCGAGATCGGGCTGAATGTCGGCCTCGGAAAGTTTGAGGCGGGGCGGGCAACCGTCCACCACCACGCCCACGCCGCCGCCGTGCGATTCGCCCCAGGTGGTGATGCGGAACAGATGGCCAAACGTGTTTCCCATGCGACGAGTGTGCGGGAAATCTGCGGTGGGGTCAAACGCGCGCTGAGGCTTCGCCGATATGCCGCCTTTGCTGAATGGTCACTCGGGCTTACTTCGGCTCCAAATTCCGAATTCCGCTCGACAAAATACTTTGCCAAGCCGAAAGTCGCTTCAATGAACCATACTAAGCCTGCAAACTTTCGGTTCAGTATAGTGTTAATCGCACCGGCACCATGAATATGAAAGCCCTCCTAGTGCTCCATGCTTCATTTGCAGGGTTGGTGTTTGCGGGGACTGCCGCTGCTGGGTTACGAGCTTCGGTAAAGAATGGACTCCTCTGTTTTGTTCCCGCCCTGTTGCTTTTGATTTGGTTCGTGTCCTCCATCGGAATGTACTGGCTCAAGAAGTGGGCCTGGTGGGGAAGTTTCGGCAGTGTGCTCGGGGTTTGCTGCATCTTGGCTTACTTGGCCATCCTCCCGGTACCAAGTAGCGCACACTCCGATCCGTCTGGGTTTCTGATGCTGGTTTACGTTGCACTCATGACCCCATTTGCCGGAGCGCTCATGCTTCTCCTTTTGATTCGGCGCAAGGTGTTTGGTGGCGCATCCTAATGCGGCCCGAGGCGACTAATCTAGTAGTAGGCTGCAAATTCAATCACACCGATCGCTGCAAATAGTCCACAGAAATCCCAGCGAGCATTGGTCGCAGCCACGCGTCTCGTGCATACGTCACATCTGCTCACGCGCGAACTTTCCGGGTGGGGTCGGATTGGAAACCGGGTCCGCGAGCCGGAGCTGGGGAGCGGCAGCAGTGCATCGCCGGTACTCGTGGAGCACCAGTACTCGCAATGCTGCACTCAATCCTTCCAACTGTTTGCTGTTTTCCGCGCGGCCCGAAAAGTGTGTCACGACCTCCCTCACCCTGACCCAGTGGCTTCCCAAGCCCGCCACGAGATGGATGCCCCAAACCAAACGATCGCTTCACGAATTGTGGTCCCCCAAGAGAGGGAACAGCCATTGTCCGGCATCTGATTGCTCAATGATCGCTGGACCAATGCAACCGCAGGTCTTCGCGGAAGCCGGCGAATGATTCTCCTTCTCCCCGGGGGAGACTTGAGGGGCTTGGGAAGCCGCGAAAGGAATTCGGCGCAGCCGAATGCCCGCAGGGCCGAACGAGCGGGAGCGAGTGAGTCCACGCCGGGATGAGGGCGAGCGTTGAATCTACTTTGTTCCCGGCCCGCAGGTGTCTGGTCCCGGCCATCCGCATTCGCGGTTCGCACTCCACCCGCCTCATTCTATTCAAAAAGGCGGAGAACCAATTATTACTTCGGCCCGTTCCCGTCCGTCAGCGGTTGGAGTTGTAATTTCGCCGGGTCAATCACCGCATGCTTGATGCGCTCGCGTTTCCACGTGTAGGTAATGTGGACGAGGCCGTCGCGCGTTTGAATGATGGCGGGATAGCTGAACTCCTTGCCCGGCTCATTCTCGAACACCAGCGCCGCCGACCACGCTTTCCCATCAGGTGACGCGGCGAGGGCCAGCGGTGAGCGGCCTTTGGTCACCGGGTTGTAGATGAGCAGATGGCGGCCATCCTTCAGCGTCACGGCATCCGTGCCTGAGTTGGGATTCGGCAAATTCATCAACGTCATTTCGCTCCAGGTCCGGCCGTCCTCGGCCGACCAGGTCTCAAAAATCCTGCCCTGCCGGGAGCGGCCCAACGCCTGGAGTTTGCCGTCCGGATGGAACAGAATGCTCGGCTGAATGGCGCCGTTCTTTTTGCCGTCGTTCACCGGCGGCGTGGCGGTCCAGGTCTGGCCGAGGTCCGAGGAGCGCTCGAAGTGAACGCGCCAGCCGACATCCTCGGAACTGGTGGGACTGAGAATGTCGCCATTGGCCAGTTGCACGGGTTTGTTTTTGATCGGGCCGACGATGCCGTCAGGCAGCCGCCGGGGTTTCGACCAGGTTTTGCCAGCGTCGGCGGAGGTCATCAGCATGCCCCACCAAGTGCGGGGGTCGGGGCCGACTTTGTAGAACAACATCAGCGGCCCGGTCTTCGGCTGAAACAGGAC
>JANOHH010000331.1:0-5786 GCA_031406395.1 Verrucomicrobiota bacterium
CCGACATGGAAAAGTTGCTCCGCACCATTCCATCAACCACGCGAGTGTGGATTGACGAAACCTATGTTGAATTTGCGGAGCGCGGACGGTCCCCGTCCGCAGCGGATTCGATTGTCAAACGCGGTTGGAAATCTCGAACCCGGCCAAATGCTGTGGCCGCTGCGACCGGAGACCGATCGCGGCCCGAATCGCTGGAGTCGTTCGCCGCCGCCAGCGCCAATGTGATTGTCTGCAAATCCATGTCCAAGGTTTACGCGTTGAGCGGCGCGCGCGCGGCCTATCTTTGCGGCCCGGAACCCATCATGGCTGAACTGCGCGGACTTACGCCGCCGTGGGCCGTCGGATTACCCGCCCAAGTCGCCGCTGTGGCGGCGCTCCAAGACCCGGACTACTATGCGGCGCGTTACGCCGAGACCCATCTTTTGCGCGAAGCCTTGGCCGATGAACTTTCCCGTTTCGACGGCTGGGAAGTGCTCCCCGGCATCGCAAACTTTCTCCTTTGTCATCTCCCCGAGGCCGGCCCCACCGCCGCTGCGCTCGTCGCACAATGCCGGACCCAGGGCCTGTTTCTTCGAGACGTCGGCGCCATGGGCCGAAGTTTTGGCGCCCATACCTTACGCATCGCGGTAAAGGACTCCCCAACGAACCAGCGCATGGTGGAAAAACTCGCCGACGTAAACCAGCGCTTGCCGTCCCGAACCAAACCGTTATCGTCGCTGCAGCCCGCATGAAAATCACCTTCGCAACGGTCTTGCTCGGCGCGTGGTTCGTCTCGCTGCCCGGCCCTTTGGTCGGCGCGATCTGGAGCTGCAACAAACACGGGCGGAAGGGAATTATTCCTGGACTGGAAATGGTGCTTGGCAGTCTGTTCCTGTTCGGTTTCGTCTCCGGCGTGGTTGGCTTGTATGAGATAAATGGTTACGTGCAGTCGCTTCCGTTCTGGAACTCAATGGCCCTCGGTTTGGGCGGACTCATCTTGATCGGGCTGGGCCTCCGGGGAGCGCGGGCGCCGGCGCCGCGAAAGACCAGGCCGGAAATCTCATGAGCGAGGTCACCCAAATTCTTGACCAGCTCGGCCGCGATGATCCGCAGGCCGCCGAGAAATTATTGCCACTCGTTTACGACGAACTGCGGCGACTCGCCGCGCACCGGCTCGCGGGCGAATCACCGGGGCAGACGTTGCAGGCGACGGCGCTCGTTCATGAAGCGTGGCTGAAGCTGGCCGGTGGCGAGGCGGGACGGCGCTGGAACGATCGCAACCATTTTTTCGCGGCCGCGGCGGAAGCAATGCGCCGGATATTGGTGGACAATGCCCGGCGAAAGCGTCGCGTGCGCCACGGCGGAGAGTTGGAGCGCGTGGACTTGGAGCAAATCCAGATCCCTGAGCCGGGGCGCGACGAAGACGAATTGCTGGCGGTGCATGAAGCCTTGGACGAACTGGCGCAGTTGGACGCGCGCAAGGCGGAATTGGTGAAGCTACGGTTCTTTGTCGGCCTGACCTTTGCCGAGGCGGCGGAGGTGTTGGGCGTTTCCGAAATCACGGCCAAGCGCGACTGGGCGTTCGCGCGGGCTTGGTTGTATCGCAGAACCGGAGGCAGCGAGCCGCCGGACGCAGCGAAACCGTCCGGTTGATGATACGATTGGCGCCGGAATCTCGCTTGGATGGGTATGGGCAAGTTTGGCCCACAATTGGAAAACATTTTCACGCAAACGCTGGCGATCGCTGATGGGAGCGAACGCGCCGCCTTCGTCGAACGCGTGGGTGGCGGGGACGCGACGCTCCGGCGACAAGTGGCGGTGCGGTTGCCAGGCGACCGGGGTGCGGGGAATCTGGTGAAGGCCACGCAATTTTTGAGGCAGGCCAGGAACGGACGCGGACGAACTGATTTGAAACGCAAACCAAAACCGGGAACTTGATAGCCAAGCCCTTTACAAAATATGAAAACTACTCGATTGTCCAGCTGGGTCAGCGGTAATGCTTCGGCATTGGTGATCATCACCCTCCTCCGCAGCGCGGCCCTATCTGGTTACGGACAGGCCGGCGCGCTGGACGCGGATTATCAACCCGCTCCCAGCTATGTCGTTTCCGCCGTCGCAATTCAAACGGACGGCAAAGTGCTGATCGGCGGCGGGTTTCAAACCGTGAGCGGCCTCGAGCGGCGCTTCCTGGCCAGGTTAAACACGAATGGGACGGTGGACGCCGGCTTTGTGCCGGCTAACATCGAGGGGGGTGAAGTCAGAGCGGTGGCCTTGCAACCGGATGGGAAAGTGCTCGTGGGCGGCCAGTTTGCGCGCGTCGGGGAAAGTTTTACCAGCCAGGTCGCCCGGCTGCAAACCAACGGCGCCGTGGACCCGACCTTCAATTCCACGCTGAACGGCTATTCCTATTTCCGGGCGTTCGCCCGGCAATCGGATGGGAAGGTGCTGGTCGCCACCGACGATGGTCTTGATCGTTTGCTGCCGGACGGCGGCCGGGATACGAACTTCCAACAGTTCGCGGCGTGGCAATGGATCACGAATGGCGACGGGATGACCTCGGCCCATAATTCCCTGCGGGCCGTCGCCGAACTGAGCGACGGAAAAATCCTGATCGGGGGCGACCTCCAGGCCATTGCCGGATTGGCGCTGGGCGCGGGCGTCATCCGGCTGAACGCGGATGGCAGTTGGGATCCGAGTTTTCAACGATACACGAACGGGGCGGCCAGCACGCTGTTGGTGCAGCCCGATGGGAAGATCGTGGTCGGACGCAATGGCGGGCTGGCCCGGGTGAATACCGACGGGACCATGGATAATTCGTTCGCGCCGCAGTCCATCGAGGGGGATGTCATGACGTTGGCCCGGCAGCCGGATGGGAAAATTCTCGTCGGCGGCTATTACCAGCGGGCGGCGGGGTGGCTTCGACCAGGCATCGCGCGTTTCAATTCCGATGGAACGTTGGATCGCAACTTCGACGCCGGCGATGTCAGCGGGTTCACCGTCACATCAGTCGCGCTGCAAGCGAACGCGGAAATTCTCATCGGCGGCTACTTCACGAGCCTGAACGGGCAAGACCGGCCCTACGTAGCGCGCTTGCACAACGACAACCCGAATTTCCCGGGGCGGTTTGAGTTTCTCTCCGTCAGCAACGCGGTCGCCGAAGCGGCGGGCAGCCTGGTGATTCCGGTGGTGCGTTACGCCGGCAGCGCCGGGACGGCGTCGGTCGTGGTGGCGACGGACTGGGGCTCGGCATTCCCGGGGGTGGATTACCTTTCGCGCACCCAAACGCTGGTGTTTCTCCCCGGCCAGACGAGCAACTCCTTCACCGTGCCGATCCTGGACGATGCGCAGGTGGAAGGCCCGTATGGCTGGGAGGCGTTCAGCGTGCAATTGTCTGCGCCGGGCGGTGGCGCCACGTTGGGCAGTGAAAAGCGAGCCATCGGTTACATTCTCGAAGACGACACGGCCATCGGGTTCGCGAGCTCCGGAGTCGGCGCCGATGAGGCTGACGGACAGGCCGTGATCAATCTCGTGCGGCTCGGCGTCACGAGTTCCGCAGTTTCAGCGTTCTATCAAACTGAAAACGGCACAGCCGTTGCGCCCGGCGATTTCACCGCGCAGTCCGGGACGGTCGCCTTCGCGCCGGGGGAAACCAACAAATCCATTTCCGTGCCGCTGAACGATGATGCCTTGGTGGAAGGGGGAGAAACCTTCAGCCTCCGGCTGAGTGCGCCAACCGGCGGAGCTTCGCTGGCCACCACCAATGTCACGGTGTACATCACCGATGATGTGAGTTTCCTGGCCTTTGACGCGAACCCGACCGTGACCGAGACGGACGGGCACGTGACGCTCACGGTCCGTCGCTGGGGCCGGACCAACAACACGGTGAGCGCTCACTATGCGACGAGTAATCTCACGGCGCACGCGGGAACGGATTACGTCACCACTTCCGGCACCCTGACCCTCCTCCCCGGACAGAACGAAGGGTCGATCACGGTGCCGATCCTGGACGACTCGGCCGTGGAGGACATGGAACAGCTTCAAGTGGCGTTGCATGAGCCCGCCGGGACGCTCGTGCTGCCCTACTGGTCGACCGCCACCGTTTCCCTGATCAGCGATGACGGCGCGGGTTATCCGGACACGCGCTTCCGACCCGTGGTGCCGGGCGAACGCGTGGACGAACTCGCGCTCTGTCCCGGAGGAAAGATTCTCGTGCGCGGCGATTTGTTCGTCACCAATGGCACCGTGCGCCCAACACTATTACGATACCATCCGGACGGCGCGGTGGACTCTGCCTTCCAGCCAAACCTCGAGGGTCAGGTGTATTCGATGGCGGCCAGTCCCGACGGCAAAGTCTATGTCGTCACCGGTTTAGGGACTGGCACCAGCGTCAAAAGGCTGCTGGCGGATGGCCAACCGGATGCAACATTCGATCCCTTCCATCTGGATTACACCGCTTCGCCGCCGAGCTATCCGGCCCGTGCGCTGGCCGTGCAGGCGGACGGCAAGCTGCTCGTCAGCGCGTATCCCGGGACTTACTACGGCTACGAAACCACGACCAATTTTTTGAACCGGCTGAACGCGGACGGGTCGTATGACCTCGCGTTCGGCCCGGTGTCCCAGCTCGGGGAGGAACAACTCGCGAAGCCGCCCAACGCGGTGGCGCTTCAGCCCGATGGCGGGATCCTGCTCGCCGCCACGTTCACGACGACCAATGGCGTGACGCGCAATCGCGTGGTGCGGTTGACCGAAGCAGGCCAGCTCGACACGACATTCAGTCCGCCGCCCGAAGTCACCGGCGACGTCCGGGGAATTCGTCCGCTCGCGAACGGCAAGCTTTTCCTCTACGGCACATTCACCGCCATCAATGGAACGCCGCGCTTCGGCGCGGCGGTCATCGCCGCGGATGGCTCGCTGGATTCGGATTTCATTTCACCGTTCCGCCCCTACGAATATTTTGAGGCCGGCATCACAGCGGTCACCGTTCAGAGCGATGGCAAGGCGGTATTCAGCGGCGGCGTGCGGCTGACCAACGGAACCACGCTTTCGCTCGGACGGTTGAATTTGAACGGCTCGCTGGATACGAACTTTCACATGGGGAGTTCTTACTCAAGCTATGTTTGGGATCTGGCACTGCAAGGCGACGGAAAGGTGCTGTTGGGTGGAAGCTCCGGGCCGTTTTTCGGCGCGGGCTTGGAGCGGCTGAACAATGATCCGGCGGTGGCGGCCGGCTCCGTCGAGTTCACGGTCGCGTCGCAAAACGTTTCCGAAACAAACACGAGCGTGACCGTGGCGCTGCGTCGGGTCGGTGGCACGAACGGCTTGGTGCGGGTTCGCTACGCCACCATTTCCGGCCCGGCGGCGGCCAGTGATCTTATTCCGCAGACCGGCATTATTGAGTTCGCCGCGGGCGAGGCGGGCGAAAAGCTGATCCGCATTACCCTCCTCGATGACACGGTGGCGGAAGGCGACGAAAGCTTCAGCGTAAGTTTGGGCCGTCCAGTTGGGGGCGCTCCCTGGGGCCAGGTTGCAACGACAACCATTACCATGCTGGACAACGATCAGACCATGCAGTTTGCCGCGAATCAGTTGCGCGTTCGTGAAAATCAGGGCAGCCAGACGGTTGAAGTGCAAAGACTCGGCGGCGCAGCCGGGGTAGTCACGGTGGCCTACAGCTCCCGCGATGGCTCGGCCCAAGCCGGGCTGGACTACACTTCCGGCAGCGGCACGTTGACGTTTGCCGATGGCGAAACAAATAAATCCTTCGTGGTGTCTATCTTGGAGGATGCGCTGCCGGAAGCGGATGAAAC
>JANOHH010000181.1:0-3647 GCA_031406395.1 Verrucomicrobiota bacterium
TCTTTTTTATTTTTTTAGTGTGTGTTGTCCTGCTCTGTCTCCTCCTGCGCTGGCCCGCGCGCCCCCGCGCCGGCCGCGCGGCGGGGGGGGGGGGCGGGGCGGGCGCGCCCCCCCCACGCCTCCCGATCATTGTCCAACGCCACGTTCCGCCCCGCCAGGTAACCCCTCACCCTGACCCTCTCCCCTTCCGAAGGGGAGAGGGAAACGGACGCCGCAATGTCGTCTATTCCGCGCACTTGGCGGTAACTAATTATTCGTGACGCACGCATCAAGTGACGTGGAGGGGAACAGCCACCAAGGCTAACTCCCGAGGAAGATGGGCCGGATGTGTCGATCAAATAGATTGCCTGTGACGTTCTTCGCCACGACGGCGTGGTTCGCGCGGATGAGGCTGAGGTATCGCTCGCCCTGTTTTGCCGCGATCTTGAACCCAACGTGCAGCAACTGGCGCAGGTGCTGATTGTACTCCCGGCACGAAGGCTCATGGCGCAGCGCGTTGACGTATTGTTCGGAGGTCCACCCGGACACCCTGGCTGCCGCCGGCAGCTGGCTGCGATCAATGTCAATAACCGTGGCATACGGCGCGCAGAGTTCGTCAATGTGTTCCAGCGCCGAAAAGTAAATATCCTTGGCCAGCGCCAGTCCTTCGCCCCCGGCTTCGGCGAGCCCGATGATTTCTTCGAGCCAGGTCGTGCCGGCGGTTTTGATGTGCAGCCCGGCGTTATGATTCTTCACCGCGCGGCGGATGGCCGGGTAGATGGAAAACTTGTCGCTGCCGGAATGGACACTGAGCTTCAGGTTGGCAGGCAGGCCGCACTTTAGAATCGCGAACTTGATGACGCAGAGGTCGTCGTTGAACTCCTTCTCAAACTGCGTGACATCCCCGACGTAATCCACCCCTTTATTGAAGCGGCCCGTGAACTTGGGGGCGATGGTCTGCACCGGGATCCCCGCGTCAGCGATGGCGGCGAGAATGATCAGCAGCTCGATGGGCGTCTGCGGCTTGTCGGTTTCGTCCATCGAGACTTCCGGAATGAACTTGCCCGCACCCTTGGCCTTTTCGATTTGACGGTAGATCGCGCCCGCTTCTTGGACCGCGAACAGAAATTTATTCGCGACGGCCTCGACCTCGGCCCGGGTGGTTTGTGCCCCGCCTTCGATGCCGGGAATTTCCACGTGCCCAATAAGTTCGGGGTGCTGGTCGGCGAATTTCCGGACATCCTCGGGTTTCGCGGGTTTGCCGATGGAGTCGGCCACATCAATCGTGAAGAAGTCCGATGCGGACAGGAAACGATCCACGGTTTCGAGCCGGATATGATCGGCGTCAATGTGCCACGGCGCGGCCCAGCCGAGTTTCTTCACTGCCGCGGCCGCCGCCGCCCGCACGGAGTCCGGCTCGGAGCCAATGATGAGATGTTCGCGGTTGGATTTGTTCCAGACGGGCACCACGTTCGCGCCGTGTTCCGCCGCGAGGACACAGGCGTGCAACTGCGCCTCCGCTTCCAGCGCGAAACGATCGCCCATGCCCAGGGAAAACTTGCCGAGTTTGAGAGTGGATTGGTTCATTTTTCCAGTAGCCGGAGGCTAACAAAACCGCCGCCCGCAGCGCGAGTCTTCATTCCAACCGCCCGGCAAACCGGGCGCATCCTGACACTGCCCCCGTTTGGAGTTCCGCCTTCAGGCGGTTCCGGCGGATTGCCATTCCGGGCCGAGTAAACGCGGAACTTCGAACCCCAAGCCCGCTCGTTTTGGGGGCAGTGTCAAGCTGCGCCCCAGCAAACCCTGCCTCAAACATTTGCGGCCCGCCCACCGCCCACCATGCGAGCCTTCCGACCGCTAGTTGGCGCCGCCCGCCAGAGTCGGCAGATCGCGGCCACCGTGGCGGTCACGCCGGGATCGGGGTGGAGCGGATAGGGTAGCGGCTGCGTTGCCGGTTTCGCGGCTCGACAGCTTTGGCGGCACGGAGTATGTAGGCCTTCATGGTGTTTGATCTTCGGTCATTCATGGTTGTTTGGGGCGTAAGTCCCACAACTCCTGTCCTCCGTAGCAGACCTACCAAGGACGGATGTAGCTCGGCGTTACGAATCACGGATCGCAACCCACGCTCATCCCGGAGAGCAGACACCGCTCTCGCCCATAGCGAAGGCCATACTGACTAGGCCACATAAGTATGACTCCCTCAGAATTCAAGAAGCAACGGAGAGGCCCTCGCCTATTTGATCGTTGGCTTTGGAAGAAGAGTGTGGCGACACCCCTCGGCAACTTTTCTGTCGAGTTGCAGATGGGAGTTGGTGATACGAATCCACCGGATGATGAGATGGTGAAGCGAGCAGCGGAGTTGGTGCAGTATGCAGAGGCTCACGGCGATTGCATTCTGGATATTGTGTTTGGATATTACAGGCTCGCCGGTGAGAGCGACTGGTTGGACATGGCTGGTGTTCCTACAGGACTTACCCGCCAGGCAGTATCATCCCAGGTGCGAGACGACCGCACGCTCGTCGTCTCACGCCATTTGGACTGGGATGAGCCTTACGACAGTGCAATTCATGTCGTTCCGCTTTGGGACGAGGAGCATGCCTTGTCTTTGGAGCTTCGCGACGGACAGATTGTCTCCGCGAACGATTCACCATTCAGGATTGAGGATGGGGTTTTCAGATGTTAGTGATTACGACCATGTGGCCTAACCGCCACAGGATTGAAAGGACCGGAGCGCAGCGGAGTGACATTCTAATCCGTGGTTGAACCCGCCCCGTAAAAGCCCACGGCTGACCGGCTGGCAGGTTCTGCTACGGGTGGGATGGGGAAACATTTCCATCTTATCCGCGAAACGCTCAGCCCGAAGCATGTCCGCCAGCATCTTCCAGGAAACCCGGAAATTTGGTCGCTCCGTCAGGTTTTGGACTGCGGCAGCCCTCTGCCGCTTTAAACACCGTTGACGACCGATAGCGGCAGAGGGCTGCCGCAGTCCAAGACGCTGCCGCGCCAGACAGACTTGGCAAACCGGCATTCACTCCGTCACAATGGAACGCGATGAAATTCATCCACGAAGATTTTCTGCTCCAGACCAAAACCGCCCGCCGCCTGTATCATCAATTTGCCGAAGCGGAGCCCATTCTGGATTACCACAATCACCTGCCACCACGCGACATCGCGGAGAACCGCCGCTTCCGCAACCTGTTCGAAATCTGGCTCGCCGGCGATCACTACAAGTGGCGGGCAATGCGCTCCAACGGCGTCGCCGAAAGGTTCTGCACCGGGGACGCCGGGGACGCCGCCAAATTTTCGGCGTGGGCGGGGACGGTGCCGCATACGCTGCGCAATCCGCTCTACCACTGGGCGCACCTGGAATTGAAGCGTTACTTCGGCATCGACGAGTTGCTGAATGAATCCTCGGCCGCGCGCATTTGGAAGCAGGCCAACGAACAACTCGCCACGCCCGCCCTGAGCACGCAGGGCATTCTGAGAAAATTCAATGTCACCGCCCTCTGCACCACCGATGATCCGACGGATGACCTGCGCTATCATGAATCGCTCGCCGCGGCGGGCGGCGGCCTGCGGGTTTATCCGGCCTATCGCCCGGACAAGGCGCTGGCCGTGCATCAAGCGGAAGCCTTCAACGCCTGGGTGAATCAACTCGAAGCCGCCAG
>JANOHH010000369.1:0-6072 GCA_031406395.1 Verrucomicrobiota bacterium
GCCGCTGGTGGTCATCGAGTTGAAGAAACCCGGCGTGCCCGCGCGCGCGGCCTTCGACGAAAACTTGATGCGCTACAGCCAGCAAATCCCGGCGTATCGTGTCGAAACATAAGATTCAGCATCTTGTGTTGGGTGAGTTGATGAAGGGTCGGCCGAGGCCATGTGGCCGAGAGGGAAATAAGCGGAACCTCCCTGCCCTCATTCGCAATGAGAACTTCATCCGTTCCGGCTACAATCGGGGCGTGCCGGAGCACGTTGACTATCTGCTACACGCGAACTTCTTTGAAGCTGGACAGCCTCAATCTTGTCGCACGAATTAGCGTAGGAGGTGTCACCCCAGCAGCTAGCGTCGGTCGGGATCAAGCTCCTGACTCCGCGCTTGGAGTTGGGTGACGCTGTGCGGGGCCACATCCTGCATGGCGATTCCCGATTCATTGCAGAGCAGGGCGACGTACCAAAGCACATCCGCGAGTCGCTCTTGAACCTCCAAGCACTGTTTTGGCGTCAGGGCAAATGTGCCGGATGCCGATGCGGTGGTCAGCAGTGATCCAATCTTACCGGCTTCTTGCTGAAGTCCCAAGACAGGAAGATCGATTCGTTCCCGACTGTTCCGCAACGACCCCGGCACTTTGGCCGCAAGAGCTTGGTATTCTTCAAATGTTTTCATGCGGTGCATTTCTTGGTTGGCCCGCTCGCTTGCCGATTTCGGAAGGCTCAGGCCATGACCTGGTTGGCAACTGCGACGCCAGAGCCCGCGGCTTTGGAGAGAAGCAAGTCCAGGTGCTCCATACACAATCGGGACCAAGACTCGTACCGGGAGAGATCTTTCATCACTTCATTGAGCGGAATGAACTCCGGAGCAACGATGCCGCTGCGCCGGCCCGTAATATTCTCATTCGGGACATAGACGACGTGCACGACCCCGAAATGCACATAACCAACATCGGTGCTGTCGTCATTGATGACCGCGACGGCTGCGTCCTTCACGTCCGCGAGGGCAACTTCTTCCATCAATTCGCGCTGCATGCCGTCCTGATAGCCGCGGTCGTTTGAAAACAGTCCGTGATCTTCCTCGGAAATGTGCCCTCCGATTCCGACCGAATACAATCCGTGCAACCGGGTTTCCTGTCCCCCTTTTCCACGCTGATACCGCAGTATCTTCCCATTGCAGAGAATGAGAACGTAGGGGATGAGTTGTTTGTATCGCCGGTCCTGCTCGGCGTCGTTCCGATTGAGGTACAGAAGCTTTGTGGGTGCGATTACAACGGGCAGGTATTTCTCGACGTCCAGACTCAGGCCCTGAAATACACCCAGTTCCTCGAACAGTTTCCGTTCAAAACAAAGTACTCTTTCTTCTGCTGCCATCGTTTATTTGCCTTTCGTGGTTGTAACTTGTGATCGTGATGACCGACGCTGGCTTAGACGAGCATAATTTGCGTTTTTCTACAAGGCAGAATCAGCCTGATCGTCCCAGTCACGTCGGCTGGCTCACGGCGGATTGTCCGGTTTTGTGTCCGCCGCCGCCACGGCGGCCCGACCCAGGTTCCGAATCATCCCGCGGAAAACCAGTTCGTGGACTGGGAAGAGCACGTACCAATAGGCAAGGCCTGACAATCCGACCGGATCGAACGTCGCGGTTTGCCGGAGCGTCACGCCGCCCGCGACCGGTTGCACCTCGAATTCGAGCCACGCCCGCCCGGGCAGTTTCATTTCCGCGGTGAGCCGCAGATGGCGCGGCGGCGCGATGGATTCCACCCGCCAACAGTCCACCACATCGCCCGGCAAAAGATGCCGGGCATCGCGCCGTCCGCGACGCATGCCGACTCCGCCCACGAGCAAATCGAGCCAGCCGCGCAGTTGCCACAGCGCGTTGCCAAAATACCAGCCGTTGGCTCCGCCAATGCGTTCAATCGCCGCGAAGGCCGCCTCCGGCGTCGCGGTCACCGTGACGGTGCGCGCATCGACGATGCGGTTGCCGAAACGGACGCCGCCCCAGTCGCGCTTTGGGTTGGCCGTGCTCAGCGAGTCGGACCAACGAGTTTGCGCCAACTCATGATCCTCGTTGCGCAACGCGGCCGCGATGGCTGCGCGAATGCCCATCGGGTGGATGGGAAATGCCTCCAACGCCGAGCGGTCCCGCACCACGGTTTCATGACGCATGCTGTCCACAAGGATGCGGCCAACGCGCGCGTAGAGCGGGGTGACCAATCCCAGCCACAAGCTGGAGAGTTTTGGCGTGAGCAGGGGCACGGGAATCATGAGCCGCTTAAGTCTCCGCTGCCGGGCGTATTCGCGCATGATGTCGCCGTAGGAAACTCGGTCCGTACCGCCGATCTCGAAGATTCGATTCCCCTCGAGCGACACATCCAAGCCCGCCACCAGATACGCGAGGATGTCGTTGATGGCAATGGGCTGGGCGATCACGTTCACCCAGCGCGGCATGATCATGGCGGGCAACCGCTCGACCAGCGCGCGGATTAGTTCAAACGAAAGGCTGCCCGACCCGATGATGATCGAAGCGCGGAACTCCAACACCGGCACGCCGCTGGCGCGCAGGACATCGCCCACCTCGTGCCGGCTGCGCAGGTGGGCCGAAAGCTCCTGCCGATCGTCGCCCAGCCCGCCCACGTAGATGATTCGTTGCACCCCGGCCGCACGCGCCGCCGCGCCAAAGTTCTGCGCGGCCTGACGGTCTTTTTCCGAGAAATCACGACCGCGCTGCATGGAGTGAACGAGGTAGTAGGCCGTGTCCACGCCGCTCATCGCCTGGTTCAGACTGGCGGAAGCCAGTACGTCACCAGCGATAACTTCAGTGCCGGCTGCAACCCGCGCGCGTAGAAACTCCGGCTGCCGGGCCAGGCAGCGAACGCGAACGCCCCGCGCTTCGAGTTCTTTGAGCAGTCGCCCGCCGATGTAGCCGGTCGCGCCGGTGAGCAGGATGAGTTTGTTCGCGGCCATGCCGATTTTCCGGCGGGGAAGCGCGCCGCTCGCGGTTCAGAGATTCAAGCCTGCTTCCGCCTGGCTTTCCATTCCTTCAACACGGCGAAGAACCGCAGGGCATCCGGGTCATTCGGATTGACCAGGAGCCGTTCCTTCAAGCGCAGCGTCTCCAGTTCGGTCACGTCCTCCTGCTCGGCCACGTAATAGATGGGTTTGGGTCGCTCACCGTAGATGGGGTAGCAATACCAGTTCATGAGGAACGGCTCGCCGCTCTTCCGGTAGTTCCACGTCTGGCCGTGAAACACTTCGCGGTTCAAAAGCTTCAACCGAATCGAACTAACCACGGCGCGATCCGTGTGCTTGCCTTGGAGGAGGCGCGGGGTTTTCCCGCTCAGGTCGTCCCGCGTGTAGCCGGTCATCTTGAGCCAGGCGCTGTTCACATAAAAAATGCGCGGACCCGCGGGACCCTCGAGCGTGGTGTCGGTAACCATGATGCCGCGCCGAAGATTCTCGAGCACGATCAACCAATCGAATTTGAGTTGCATAGTTGTGGTTTTGTTTTGAGCGCGACTCAATCTACCGCTTCCCGCCAATCCCTGTCACGTTATTAAGCGGGTGTAGGCCCAAACGATCCCAGAGGGTTGCGCTTGGATTTGCAGCCAGCGATCGGGATTGCGGGCGGACAAAGACAATCCCAGGAAGGCAAAGGCTGACGCGTGTTCAGCGGTTGGATGGACGCAAGTCGAGGCATACGAGCTCGCCTTTCCCGTTGCGGGCGTAGAGCCGCCCGTCCGCGAGCGCCGGCATCGTCCAGCACTTGCCGCCGAGAATCTGGGCGCGGGCCATGACTTCAGCCTTGGCGGGCGAAGCTTTCACGACGCTCAATTCGCCTCGGACACTCAACGCCAACAGCCGGTCGCCCGCCGCCAGCAAGGAACCCCAGCCGTAGCCGCCCAGGCTCCAGCGCACGTTGCCGGTCGCCGGCTCCAGGCAACTGAGTTCGCCCTTCTCGTTCTTGTTGGAGAGGATGCCGTAGAGCAAGCCGTTTACGAGCACCGCGCCACCGGTAAACGTCCCGAGGTTCGGTTTGTTCCAGACCACCGTTGGCTTCTCGCCGTCGAACCGGATGTAAGTGCCGCCGGTCTCGTTCGCGCCAAAGAACACGCCGTCGCCCACGCGCACCGGGTCGGAGCCCTTGAGGCCGACGTGGAACGGTTCGCTCCACCGGATCATGCCGTCACTCAGATTTACCGCTGCAAGTTGATCGGCGGCCGCTACGAACAAAACCTTCTGCTGGTTCCAATCCCCCGGCACCAGCGACGTGTAACTCCACTCGTCTTTGCCCGTGAGCCACACGAGTCGTCCGTCGGCGGGGTCGAGCGCGACGCCGGCGGTGCCCCAGTTTAACAGCAACTTGCCGGCGGCGATCAGTGGCGAACTGTTCAGCCCCCAGTTTCGGGGTTTCAATCCGGTTGCCTCCGTCAATGATTGCGTCCAGACCACGGCCCCCGACCGGGCGTCGAGGCAATGCACCAATCCCTTTCGGCTGGCGAAAAAAACTCGGCCGCCGGCCACGAGCGGCGTCGAGTTCGGGCCACCCTCGAATTGATTGGCCATGAGACTCTCCGGGTGGGCGAAGCTCCATTGCTGGATGCCGGTGTCCGCGTTAAGACACCTAAGGACGTTGCTTCCGCCAACATGACCCTGCGTATAGGCGCTGCCGCCCGCTACCGCAATCGAGGCAAAACCAATCCCAACCGACGCCTTCCAGGCCAGCTTCGGCTCGCCTTTCCACTGGTGTGACCAGGAAGTTTCGGACGTGGTGCCATCGCGGTTCGGTCCGCGCCACTGCGGCCAGTCGGCAGCCTTTAGGATAGGGCAAGACAGCGTGACTGCCGCGGCGAGCAGAGTAACCAGGGCCGAGTTTGTGTTTAGGTTTCTCACGGGGTGGGCTGATTTCGCGCTTGCACGCTACTTAGACCACCGTCCACGGCGAGCACTTGGCCGGTCACCCAACTGTTCTCCGGGGAAAGGAACCAGCGAATCGCATTGGCCACTTCGTCGGGTTCGCCGATGCGCCCCAACGGATGCAAGGCGGCGGACATTTTGAGCGAGGTTTCGTTTTTCGTGAGCGCCTGCGTCAGCGGCGTGCGCGTGAGGCCCGGCGCGACACAATTGACTCGGATGTTGTAGCGCGCATAGGTGGCCGCTGCCGATAGTGCCAGGCCCGCGACTCCGGCTTTGGCAGCGGCGATAGCTTCGTGGTTGATCATGCCGCGCTGGGCGACTGCGGAGGACATCAGCACAATCGAGCCACCGCCGGTCTTCATCATTCGTGCCGTGGCGGACCGCAGAATATGGAAGGCCGAAGTCAGGTTGGCCCCGAGCACCGCCGCCCACTCCGCGTCGGTCGTCAAGTGCGCGGGCTTGAGCAGGAGGGATCCGGCGCAATTCACCACGCCATCCACGCGGCCATGTTTTTCGGTGACTTCCGCCACGCACCCCTCAACCGCGGCGGAATCCGTCGCGTCAAAACTGAAGGCATCGGCGTGCAGCTCGTCGGCGAGGGCGTCGAGCCGACTCTGATCGCGCGCCACGAGGCTCAATTGACAACCACGCGCTGCCAATTGCCGGGCCAAGGCCGAACCGATGCCGCCGGTCGCGCCAAAAATCATCACCCGCCGATTTTCAAATGGATTGTTCATAGTCGTAAATCAAAACCAACGTTTGCGGCACTTTCGGTGGTTGTCAAAGCTGCCACGGTGAAATTCTTATGAGGCGACCGGCGCCAGCGGAAAGACAGTCACAGCCACGCCACGCGACATGATGATGTGATCGGGCGGGCGGCCGGTGGGCGAAAAGCCATTGAGCGGCAGCAAGTGTTCATCCCACACCGTCACCTCGGCCCGGCACAGCGGATACGGCTGATGGAAAACTGCCCCGCGCCGGAGACCGTTGGGCGCACTGGAATAAAGCCGGTAGCGCTCGACAAGAAAGAACTCCAATGATTCGGGCGGCGGCTCAGGCAAGGCGTTGCCCGGGGCATACTCAAAGTAGCACCGGCGGCCCGAATCGCCCGGGCGCACGGACTCGTAGCGAATGACACCGGCTGAGGTGCGGTTCGATGCCATC
>JANOHH010000430.1:0-1451 GCA_031406395.1 Verrucomicrobiota bacterium
ACCGGTGGCGCCCGGGGTGCAGCCTACGTCTTTGTGCGCACCGGGACGAACTGGACCCAGCAGGCCTATCTCAAAGCCTCGAACACCGCTTTCAATTTTGGCATTACGGTGGCGGTATCAGGCGACACGGTGTTGGTCGGGGCGCCTTACGAGCACAGCAGCGCCACCGGCGTGAACGGCGACGAGAGTGACAACAGCGCCGAGGGCGCCGGCGCGGCCTACCTCTTCGTACGCAATGGCACGAATTGGATTCAGCAAGCTTATCTCAAGGCGTCCAACACCGAGTCGGGTGACCAATTCGGGATTTCGGTGGCGGTGTCGGGCGACACCGTGGTGGTGGGGGCGTGGTTCGAAGCCAGCAACGCCACCGGAGTGAATGGCGACCAGAGCTACAACAGCGCAGGTGGATCTGGCGCCGCCTACGTCTTTACCGGATTGGGCGTTGGCCCGTCGCTCGCGCTCGCGCCGGACGGCAGCGGCGCTTACTTCATCCGCTTCACTGGCGCACCAGATGTCCGCTACCGCTTGCAGCGCGCTCCCGGCGTGACCGGTCCGTGGATCACCATCGCAACGAACACTGCTCTTGCCTCAGGCCTCATCGAATATCACGAAACCAACCCGCTGCCCGGCACCGCCTTTTATCGCACGGTGCAACCGTAAGAAAAGCGAACGTGGAACCGTAACGCCGGTTTTCCAACCGGCGAGTTCCGGTTGCCGCGCCGACTGGAAATTTGGCATTACGACCCGCGCCAAAATCTCCGCCAGTTTTTGGAGTGCGCCAGTCCTCTGGCGCTTTCGTTAACCCACGACTTCCAAAGCGCCAGAGGACTGGCGCATTCCAAGACGCTGCCGCGACATCTCAGCGCTCAACGCGGTTTGACCTCTTGTTCGCCGCGCCGTAGAATCCGCTCCATGTCATCCTCGTCGTCCATCGGGATGGAGGGCAGGAGGCGCGCCTTGCCGTAGTCCGGATCTTTCGGATCAATGGCCTTTTGCGGGTCGAAAATGCGCGGATCCACGGAAACGCACTTGTAGGGACGGAAATCCGGTTTCGTGGTGAAGCAATCGGAGAAATCATTCGCCAGGGCGTCGAACATGTTCAACGGTGGCAGGCCAAAAATCTGGTAGAGCGTGCGGTGCATGCTCACGATGGTGGTGTGGCGGTGCGAGACATAACTGCCCCTGGCCCACGGGCTGATGACCAGCAGAACGCTGCGCTGGCCGTCCACATGATCCGGCTCGCCGCCCGAGTCATCCTGCGTCACGAAGATCGCCATGTTCTTCCAGTAGGGCGTATGCGTCAGAAACTCAATGATCCGCCCCAGGGCCAGATCGTTGTCCGCCATCCACGAGGCGAGATACGGAAAGCCTTTGTCCGGTTTGGGATCCGATCCGTGGTCGTTGCAGATGGCGATGTTCACGAAGGAAGGAAAGGGTTGCTTGCCTTTCAG
>JANOHH010000433.1:0-10646 GCA_031406395.1 Verrucomicrobiota bacterium
CCTTCGCGTCGGACTGGACAGCGTCGAGCACGCTCTTGTCGCCGCGATTGACCTCGTCCTTGAACAGGCGGTCAAAGGCCAGCGCGGGATAAAGTTCCAGCGGCGTGGGCGTGGTCGGCGAGCTCCACGAGATGTGCGAGCTGTAGAGCATCGAATAATTCTTGTGGACGGATGGATTCGATTTCTCGCAGCCAAGGACAAGGCTCGGCACTTTGGTCGAACGGCCATAACGCTGGGCGAGCAACTGGTCAATGCTCGTACCGGAACGTATGTCGCCCCCGGAGGCGAGCGGCGCGCCGGACAGGAGGTTGCCCGTTTGCGAACTGTGAATGTTGCCCTTGAGAGCCTCGGCGTTGTAGAGGCCGCGAATGAAGAGCAGCTTCTCGCGGAAATCCGTCAACGGCGCAAGCACGTTGCCGAGTTCCATGGCCCTGCCTTCGCCCCTGGCCCACCATTCCTTGCTGTGAAAACCGTTGCCGGAAAAGAGCACGGCCATGCGGACGGGGGCTTCGCTGGCGGGGCGGAGAGCGCGCGTGGATTCATCGCCCCAAACATTGAAAGATTCCATCCACGGCAGCGCCATCGTGACGCCGACGCCGCGGAGGAACGTGCGCCGGGAGAATTTATGGGTACTCATGTTCAATTAGGGGTGGGACGCTGTTTCGTTGGTTAATCTTCGGAGACTGTATCACGCCCACGGATTTCGCGAAACTGTTTACTGCGCACGATGGTTTGGACAGCGGCGCTAAAACGGTAATCATGCGCGGCCAACTGCCGTTGCATTTCGGTCAGCAATGGTTTGTCGGACAACATCACGCTGCGACCCAGCGCATAGCCGAGCAGCTTGCGGCAGAATTGCCGGAGTAGCACGTCATGCTTTTTGGTCAGCAGATAATTCCGCAGGCCAACTGCGCCATCGACCTGCGTCCCGTCGAACAGCTTCGCGTGCGTGTCAATCGGACGATCGGCAAGGTCGCGCGTGCGGGCGCGCCCGATGGTATCGTAGCCTTCAAGCGCGTAGCCATAGCCATCCATGCGAGCGTGGCAGCCGGCGCAGCGCGGGTCGCTGGTGTGTTTCTCGGTCAGTTGGCGAACGGTGAGGGTTTCCGTAGCTTCGTCCTCGGGCAGACGGGGTACATCCTTGGGCGGACGCGGGAGCTTTTCGCCGAGAATCACTTCGGAGAGCCAGTTGCCCCGGAGAATGGGACTGGTGCGCGAGGCGCCGGACTGTTTTGCCAGGGTCGCACTCAAACCCAGGATGCCGCCGCGGCCAAACTTCTTGACGCCGTCCACTCGCCGCCATTCCGGGCCGGTCACGCCGGGGATGCCATAGTGCTGCGCGAGGCTCTCGTTGAGGAAAGTGTGATCCGTGTCAAACAGTTCGAGCACCGAGCCGTCGTTTTGAAATGCGTCGGTGAAGAAGCGAATCGCCTCTTCATACATCGGGCCGCGCAGGCTGGCGAAGGTGGGGAAATGCCGTTCGCTTTTCTCGTCCAGGGATTCGAAGTCGTGGATGTGCAGCCACGCGCAACCGAATTCGATGGCGAGCCGGCGCACTCGCGGAGCGGGCAACATGCGCCGAGCCTGCGCTGCGAGCACGTCGGGGTTGTGAAGTCTTCCCGCCGCCGCGACCTGGCGCAATTCCGCGTCGGGCATTGAAGCCCAAAGGAAATAGCTGAGCCGAGTTGCAAGTTCCCAATCCGACACCGGTCCCGGCGCCGCCCCGGGCGCGCCCTTTTCCAAGCGGTACAAGAACGCTGGCGCCACAAATACGCGAGCAAGCGTCAGTCGGATGGCTTCCTCATGCGGCAGTTCCTCGGCGCGCAAATGGCGATACAACCCGCGCAGTTCGTCCTGCTCGCCACCCGTCAACGGCCGTCGATAAGCGCGCCCGGCGAACTCCAGCACGCCTTCGACGTGTTGCGGCTGCGTGTTCGTGAGCAACTGCCGAAACACTGCGGCCCTTTCGTTGATGGGCTTGCGCATCGGCTCGAAGACCTTTGGGTCGGCGTCCTGGGTGGCGTACTGCCACAGCTGTTCGAAGGCATCCACCAGCGTGAGGGCGTCTTGACTGACGTAGTGCAATTCCGCCCACATCCGATCGAGTTTGGCCTTCTGGTCATCATCTAGCATCAGGCGAGAGAGAGGATCGTCCTCGCGATAGAGCAGGGTGAGAGTGACCACTTCATCCACCGGCACGATCTTGGTGTAGCAAAGGGCGGCGGGGAACCAGCGGCGAAATTCGTCGAGGTTGCCCTCAATGCGTTTGCTGGCCGCACTCCCTTCCACGATGACGATCGGCGTGCTGTGGATGACCGGCTTGTCGGGGTCGGTCCAAGTTCCCTTGTTGTTTTGGATCGTGGCAGCGCCCGGCAGCAGCGCGTGGGTGTCGGTAGGTTTGCGCGTGAGGGCCTGCAGTTGAACACTGCCTTCAGCACCGGTTTTCGGATCCAGAATGCCCGACGTCACAAACTCGGCGCCAGCCACAAGGTCGGCCGGCAGACGGATCTCGATCACCGAAGGCGCTTGCACGCACAAACTTTCGGCGTCGATAGCGGAGCCGTTGGGGTGTTTGCCGAAGGCGGCTGGGTCGAGCCCAGTCGCCTTCGGAGCAGCCGAGGTAGCGAGGTCCTGAGTTTTTGAAGCAGAAGTTGGAGTTTGCCCGCGTCGGCTGTTACGAGCCGAACGGAACTTGGCAAATAGCGGTCCGCTCAGCGAAGACAGTTGTTGATATAGTTTTTCATCCGGACTGTCTTTCACCGCCGGCACGCTCGAGATCAGCAGCGTCTGCATTGCTTGCGCAAGCTTGAGCTTCTCCTCCGAATTCTGGGTGGATTGCCATTTGGCCAACAGGGAGCCGGCGGGAATCACCGGGCCGGTTTCTTGGCCGGACACCGCCTCGGTATAGAAATGCCAGATGCCATCGTTGCCGAAGCGATCGGCATGGGGATTCCCCGCCTGCACATTGGAGGAAACGTCCTGTGTGAGATTCCACTCCCGTCCGCCCTCGCCGGCGCTCTTGAGCAGGAGTTCGATATCCGTGAGGTCACACGAATGATTGCCATCGCGCGGGCCGATGATCAAGGAAACCAGGTCCCCGATCTGCACCGCGAGATTTTCGATGGGGCCCACTTTCACTGCGTTGCTGCCCTGTGCCGTGCCGTTGGCCAGCCGCTGACGGGTGGCGCCGCGCCGCAGTTCCAGTGACCACGTGACGCCATTGCCGCATTCAGGATGCGCGTGCTTTACCCTGGCCTCGACGCGCATGGTGACGCTGATCGGACTGCGCCAGGCGAGAGCCGCGTTCAGGGTTGGCGAGGGATGCACGGTTACGCCGTGAGCCTTCATGTTACCCGGAATGTGCACCGGCTGATCGGAGGAGTTGGCAAGGAGCAACGGCGTTTCGCCCGAACCCCACCCATTGACGAAGTCATAGCCGCCGGATTTATGAATTTGATTCGTGAAGTAATCGAGCCTGGGCGTGGTGCGCGCCCCGATGCCAAGATATTCCAGCCAGGCAGTCAACGCTTCGGCATCCCCGCCATGCCGAAGTGAAAGCTCCGCCACATCGAGTTGGTTGCTGGTGGAGCTGAGTTCAGCCGCCGCCACAAGGCATTTTGCGGTGACGGCGAAAACCTTCTCGCGCCGCGCCGTCATTTCGTGGCTGAAGTCCCGCACGTCGCGGAGCAGGAGATCAGGCTGGCCGGGCACAACCAGCCTGGGTTGCTGCCAGAGCACAAAATCATTCGCGTTGCCATCGCCCGCGTCGCTGGCTACCAGATAAATGACGACGTCGTTGCCGTTGGTCGGCGCGGCGAGTTTGAGGCGGACCTCCTGCTTCGGGCTCAGCGGATTGACAGGTTCCATCCATGCCTTCGGGCCACCGACTTTGCCGATGTGCCCGACACTGCTGAATTTCCACAAGACCTTTTGCCATTGGGCGATGTCCGCCGCGAGCGCGGCCACGTCGGCGGGTGTTGCGGTCCGCCAACGCGCGCGAACCGGGTCGAGCAGGAGGGAGGGGTTGTTGCGGTTGAGCAAGTCCCACAGGCCGGCGAGATATTTGGCACTCAGACCACGTTCACGGGCGAGCGTCTGGAGTTGTTTCGCATCCGGCCGCAACTCCAACGTGGCCGCGAGATATTTTTCCAGCGGCAGCCGCCCGCCTTTGTTCTTGTCCAGCTCCATGCCCTGCTGGGTCACGGTTTCGGCACCGCCAACTTCAGTGAAAGTCGCGTAGAAATCGCGAATCTCCTTGAGAATTTCCTCCGTCCAATCGCGCCGGGTCGTCCCGGACGAGAAGCGCAGCCCATCGGGCAACAGCACCGCGTGGCTGGCAATGTCCTTGCCGGCGTCAAGATACTTGGTGATGAGCGCGGGGGACATGACCAGCGCATTACCCGTGTTCATGAAACCTTCGCCAGCGGCGCTGTCCACCGGAAACTCTTTTGCCGGGTTCAGCGACTCGACCTGCGTGAGGTCGCGGATGGTGTAAGTGTATTCTGCGTTGTTCAGCCGGCGCAGCACGACCGGACCCGGATCGCCCGCGTATGTCTGCGCGGCTTCGTCCAAGGCGCGGTTTACCCAGTTAAGCAATCGTTCCCGCTCGATTTTCGTTGGCTGCGGCTTTTGTTTCGGCGGCATTTCGCCGAGTGAGAGTTGCTCAATGACGCGCTCCCAGACCCTGGGATGCTTGAGCACTTCGCGGAATGAAGTGAACCGCTCAAGATCCAGGTCGCCCTTCGGCTTCTCGGTCGAGTGGCATTTGAGGCAATACTCCTGGAGCAACGGGCGGATGTCCGACTTGAATTGCTGCGCGGTCACCCCGTTCGTCTGGGCTAATCCGTTGCAAACGAAGGCGAACAAGGTTGCCACCGCAACGCGAGCCTTCGGGCAGAGGTTGCGCAATAGCCTCGCCGTGAAAAGGCGCTGGCGGATGGAAACAGGAGAATTCACTGGAAGACTTTTACACTCACCGCAGCGGGATTGTCCAGTTCTTCACGCAGTTTGTGATTCGCCGTTTCATGGATTGTGGATCGATATATCAGATGGCGGGCACTGGCGACCGGTCGGGTGCAGGGGGTCAGATGAAAGTCTGCAAATGGGGATCCGGCAGATGGGGCAGCCCATTGAAGGTCAGCAGGGAAAAGCGTCCGCGTGAAAAGAGGAACTCAGTGCCGGTGGCATTGCGGACCACCCAGCTCAACTCCAAAGTCTTTTCGTCATCGAGGTTCAGAGCCAATCCCATGGCGGCGGCGACCGGTCCGGCGGAGCTGAACGCAGCGACGCACTTCCTGCTGCCGGCGGACTCGGTGATTTTTGCAAGCCCGCGCTGAACCCGTTCCCGAAACTCATGCCACGCTTCCAGCTCCGGCAGGTGGAGTTCCCGGCGCACCCACAGGCGCGTCACCTTTTGAAAGAGTCGCAGGTAATCGCGTTGCACCGTGTCGGAATCCTTGCGCAACTTCGCCCGCATCTCCCGAATGATGGGGTCGCGTTGGATCAAATCCGGCAGCGACCGAGTGAGCACATCCTGGCCGCAATGTTCGTCCAATTCCGGCAGCTCAACCGGCTCCGGCCAAATCAACCCGCGTTCGCGATAGACGGCGGCAACCGCTTCCAAAGTTTGGCGATGCCGCCGGCGCGGGCCGACGTAAACGTGATCAAAATTGAGATTCAATCCCACCCAGTAAAGTGCCAACTGCCGTGCTTGCTCCCCGCCGCGGGGTGAGAGTTGATCGTAATCGTCCGCATGAAATGAGGCCTGACCGTGCCGGACTAAAAATAAAAGGCTCATGATTGTCCCGGTCTACTCGGCCACGATGCCGCCATCCATCACCAACGAGTGTCCGGTAATGAAGGCCGCCGCGTCCGAGAAGAGATAAATCGCCGCTTGCGCAATTTCCTCAGCCGTGCCCAGCCGACGGAGCGGCACGCGAGCAATCAATTTTGCCTCGAGGTCGGGTTTTTGCGCCAGCATCCGATCCAGCATTGGGGTGTGCGTATAGGCGGGGCAGATGGCATTGACGCGAATGCCGGCTTTGGCGTAATCCAGCGCCGCCGTCTTGGTCAAACCAATGACCCCATGTTTACTGGCAGTGTAGGCCGCATGGCCGGGGAAGCCGGTGACACCGGCGACGGAAGACAGATTGATGATCACCCCGCTGCCTTGCTCCACCATGACGGATAGTTCGTATTTGAGACAAAGAAAAACTCCCGTCAGATTCAAGTTGATGACCTGATGCCAGACCTCCTCCGGGTAATTCGCGGTGCGGGCGCGCACGCCGTCAATTCCGGCGTTGTTCAGCGCAAAATCGAGCCGACCAAATGCTTTGATGGTTGCTTGAACCATCGCTTCGACCTCGCTCGACTTCGTGACGTCGGCTTTCACGAAGATGGCGTGGCCACCTCCATCGGCGATCATTTGTGCCGTCGCTTCGCCTTCGCTCGTCGCCACGTCCGACACCACGACTTTGGCGCCCTCCCGGGCCAGGGCAATCGCCGTAACCCGGCCCAATCCGGAAGCACCACCGGTCACCAGCGCTACTTTATCAGCGAATTGTTTCGTCATGATTTAGGAGTCTTGCTGCAGCGTATCGGAATGATTCCCACAATTCCATTGCTATAAATCCCTTCCTGCCTGCGCCCAATCCTTGTTGTTGCTTCTTACCACCGATGGGCAAACATTCTCCTCCGTGAGCGCATCAAATAAACCAACCTGGATGCTGGCCATTGTTCTGGCTCTGCAAACAGCCATTTCCCAACCGGCCACCGCCCAAGATCGCACTCAGGCGCGCTCGATGGTGGTCGCGCGCGGGGGCATCGTGGCCACGGAACATCCGCTCGCATCGCAAGCCGGCGCCACGATTCTCGCCCAAGGCGGCAATGCTATTGATGCCGCCATCGCGGCCAACGCGATGATGGGTGTTGTCGCGCCGATGATGTGCGGGATTGGGGGCGATTTGTTCGCCATTGTCTATGAGGCGAAGAGCGGAAAAGTTTATGGCCTAAACGCCAGCGGCTGGGCGCCAGACGAATTGACCATGGATTTCCTGAAAGCCAAAGGCCTTGAAACGATGCCCTCCAGAGGGATTCACTCGGTGACGGTGCCAGGCGCGGTGGATGGGTGGGTGAAACTGAATCGGCGTTTCGGCAGAAAGAAGCTCGCCGCAGTCCTCGCCCCGGCAATTCATTTTGCGGAAGCAGGTTTTCCGGTCACGGAACTGGATGCGGAATATTGGGCCGGCGGCGAAAACCTGTTGCGCAAAGATGAAAACGCGGCACGGACTTTCTTGCCTGACGGTCGTGCGCCCCGGCTCGGCGAGATTTTTCATAACCCGGATTTGGCGGGCTCCTACCGGCGGATTGCGGCGCGGGGCGGTGAGGGGTTTTACCGGGGCGAGACGGCCCGACACTTGGTCGAGTATTCAAAGCGTCAGGGCGGGACGATGAACGCCGATGACCTGGCAAAATATGCCTGCGAATGGGTCGAGCCGATTTCCACGACTTATCGCGGCTGGACCGTTTATGAAATTCCGCCAAACGGGCAGGGGATTGCCGCCCTCATGATGTTAAACCTGATGGAGAATTTCCCCCTCGCTGAACATGGCCACAACTCCGTGGCGGCGCTGCACGTAATGATCGAAGCCAAGAAGCTGGCCTATGCCGATATGCTGCGGTACGTGGCGGATCCAAAATTCAGCAAGATGCCGGTGGTGGGAATGCTTTCCAAGGACTACGCCCGTCAGCGCGCCCGGATCATTGATTTGGCAAAAGCCAACTGCCAAGTCGAAGCCGGCGTTCCGCCTCCTGCGGGCAACGACACCACTTACCTGTGCACGGTGGATCGGGAAGGGAACATCGTTTCGTTGATTCAAAGCAATTACGGCTCGTTCGGTTCCGGCTTGGTGCCGGATCAATGCGGGTTCGTCCTGCAGAACCGGGGCGGTTTGTTTTCGCTCGATTCAAACCACCCGAATCACCTGGCGGGACGCAAGCGACCCTTGCACACCATTATTCCGGCCATGATGGCGAAGGGTGATGTGCGCATTGCTTTCGGTATCATGGGCGGTTGGAATCAGTCGCAAGCTCACGCGCAGTTCGTATCCAATGTGGCCGACCACGAGATGAACATTCAGGCAGCGCTCGAAGCTCCGCGTTTCAGCAAGGGCTCATTCGCAGGCTGCGACGTAGCGGTGGAGTCGCGCATTCCGGCGGCGATCATCAGCGCGCTGGAAAAGAAAGGGCATGTGGTTCAAGTGAAAGGCAGTTTCAGCCAGACCGTTGGTGGCGGTCAGGCGGTCATGCGCGATTTTTCCGCCGGGGTCAATTATGGCGCTTCCGATCCGCGAAAGGATGGCGCTGCGATACCGGAACCGTTGTTGAAGAACTAATCAGGGGCATACCAAGTCGATGAAATAAACGAGCTGGTTTGGTCCCCCTCGACTCCTGAAGGATTTACGGCAGAAAGGTGCAGATATACTCGCAAAGGCCCAACCGGACCTCGATTTCAAATCCAGAATGGCCCGGCAATTCGAACGTCCGGCCCAAGGCATAATTGTTTAGAGTTGTCTGGCCGTCGATCTTGACCGTGCATTCGCCGGCGACGATCTCCATTCGTTCAGCCTTGTCCGTTTTGAAGTGGTACTTGCCCGGGTAAATAAGCCCCAGAGTTTTCTTGCTCCCATCCTGCAGAAACAAAGTGTGGCTGACGACTTTGCCGTCGAAATAAACATTGGCCTTGGTAACCGCCGTAACGCCGCTGATTTCTTTTGGTATGGTTGACATAACGCTTTCAGTTTTTGGCATGGCAGAAAAATGTCAAGCCGGGCGTAGGTCGGGGAACGGGAGGCGTGACTGGATTTCGAGCGACGGATCGAACAACGAAAAGGCAGAGGGGAGGGTTTAGTTCATTCGATTGCCAGCTGCGTGATGCGTTTCTTTTCGATGGCCAGGACAGCGGTTTTGCCCGCGGAGCGCACGAGATTAATCAATCCCGCAAATCGCGCATCCTGAGTCAGCCTTTTTTGGTAGCGGGCGTAAATCTGTTGCACGATCACGGCGATCTTGAACAGCCCATAGGCGTAGTAGAAGACGGCGTTTCCCACCGGGCGACCGCTCTTCGCGACGTACTGTTCCACCAATTGTTCGCGATTCAAATTGCCGGGCCGGGTCGTTAGCCCGAACGATTGCTTTTGCCACTCCTCCGGGTCATCGGGCTCAACCCAATACCCCAGTGTCGATCCCAAATCCATGAGCGGATCGCCAATGGTCGCCATCTCCCAGTCGAGGACGGCTTTGATCTGCGAGACATCCTGCGGTTCAAGGACAAGGTTGTCGTACTTGTAATCATTGTGAATCAGGCAGCCGCGCCTAGCGGCGTCGGCCGGTTTGTGGTCGCCGAGCCAAATGGCGATACGGTCCATTTCGGGAATATCATCCGTGCGGGCATTTTGGTATCGCTTGGTCCAACCATCCACCTGGCGCGTCACGTAACCTTCCGGTTTACCCAATTCACCCAAACCAGCCGCGAAATAATCAACGCCGTGAATCTCCGCCAGATTGTGGATGAAGTTCTCGGAGATTCGGCGCATCAAGGTGGGCTCCAACTCCAAACCTTTCGGTGGCATGGCGCGCAGGATGATTCCTTTGACCCGTTCCATCAGGTAAAACGGCGCGCCCAACACCGCTTCCTCCGCGCAGAAGGCGAGCGGGCGCGGAACTTTGGGATAGGCGGCAATGAGGTTCGAGAGAATGCGATACTCGCGGCCCATATCGTGAGCGGTTTTGATTTGCGCGCCGAACGGCGGGCGGCGCAAAACCAACTCGCGGTCCCCGACGCGCAGCAGATAAGTGAGATTGGAGTAACCCTTGGGAAACTGTGAGATCTCCAGCGGGCCTCTCAGGTCCGGCAGCGCTTGTAGCAACCAGGCTTCCAGTTTGACTGCGTCCAGTTCTTCGCCGAGTCGCGTCCTTTGCGGCTGATCAATGAGTTCGGCGGGCATGGTCGGTCGTCCGGGCTATATCGCGACACTGAGGCCGTGCTTTTTCAAGTGAATGCGGGCGACGACGGATTTATGCACTTCATCCGGCCCGTCATAGATTCGCGCGGCGCGCTCATGACGATACCAGTAGGACAGGACCAGGTCGTCAGTGATGCCCAACGCGCCGTGCGTCTGGATCGCGCGGTCCAAAACTTTCTGCAGCACATTGGCCACGTAGAATTTGATGATCGAGATTTCTTCGCGCGCAGCCCGACTGCCTTCGTGCTCGATTTTCTCCGCCGCTTGCAACACGAGCAATCGCGAGGCATTGATCTCCGCCCGGCTCTCCGCAATCCACTCCTGCACGATTTGGCGGCTGCCCAACGCTTTGCCCGGCGCGAGCAAGCGGGTCGCGGCGTGGTGACACATCATTTCGAACGCTCGCTCGCAAATACCGATCCAGCGCATGCAATGATGAATCCGCCCCGGCCCCAGGCGTTGTTGCGCGATCTCAAATCCCTTGCCCTCCTGGCCGAGCAGATTTTTCTGCGGCACGCGACAGTCCTGGTAAATAATCTCCGAATGGCTGGCGTAATCTTCCCCCGCGTCCCCCATGATCGAAGTGTTCCGCACACGATTAAATCCGGGCGTATTCGTTGGCAC
>JANOHH010000434.1:0-3170 GCA_031406395.1 Verrucomicrobiota bacterium
GCCAGTGGTGGTGATCGGCAGGTTCGTGGCGAGTAACGCGTTGTTGAGCGTGGCGCTCCAGCGGTTGGCCGCGAAGTTCATGGTGACGAGCAACGTGTAGTCCGACCCGGGGGCGAATGAAACACCGGTCGCAACGAGTACGTTAGTGCCATCAAGCTTATAACTGACGTTGGTAGAATAGTTGTCGAAGTCGAGGGAGAACAACCGATCCACCTGACTGTTATAAAGGCTCCAGCGGAAGTTGTCGAATTCACGGTTCGTGGAATCTAGGATGCTCATCAGCACGGAGAACTTCACGATCGGCTGCTTGGCGGCAAGCGGGGTGAAGTTCAATGGATGATAGGCGACAAAATAGTCTTCGCCGGGGTTGGGCGCCGCAAATCCGATGTAGGCCTGTTGACCTTGGCCGGCGATGTAATTGCTCACGATCCCGTTGCCGCCGGTGCCTTGACCAAGCCAGCCACCCTGGCCGATAAGGTCAAAGTTATTGGTATACCCTTCCCCCGGTTCAAATTGAGTAAAAAAAATATTCGTCGGCGAGGCAATAGCCGATGTGAAGGCCACCACGGCAATGGTGGGCAATCCCAGCGCTCGCAGAAACTGTTGCAGAAACAAACGTGATTTCATCAGGACAAACTCTTTCTTCATGTCTCCTTACACTACTAGCGGCTGCGCTGTCCCGGACTGGAAACCGGTCCCGGCTCAGGCCGCGCGGGAGCCGCAGTGGGCCCAGCCAGAGCCGGGGTGGGGCGGGATTCAAACCGTTGTCCGCCTGGCACGGGGCTCGGGGCAGCAGGTTTTGGGGTAAAACTTGGCACGGGACGGGACACTTCGGAGCGTGACGCCGCTCTGGGCGCGCTCGGAGCCTGCGTCGACAACGGTGACGGTGACGGCCGAGAGTCAGTTGAATGCGAACTCCGGCTGGTGACCGCACGTTCCAACTGGCCACGCGAAACCGGGGCGGATGTGTTTTCCGCAACCGGTGACGAACGGGCGCTGGACGGCGGCCCGGATCGCGAGGGAGTGCCAGTGCGGGTTGAGCGCTCCGGAACGCTTGCGGTCGGCGCGGGTGTTGGCGTGCTCCAGACCGAATAATCGCGACCACCGGAAGATCGGGAAGCGTTCTTGCCACCGATGACGACCGAAGAACTAGCCGGAGCGGCGCTGGGGCGCGCAGTAGTTTGCGGGTAGGCTTGAATGACGCGCGGCTGTTGGACCCTCGAGGCGGGAACCGAGGTGGTTGCCGGCGACGTGGAGATTTCCGCCGCACGAGCTGGCGTCGGCGGGCTCACACGGCCCGGGCTGGGATTGCCAACGGCGACGCCTTGCTGCAGTTCGCGACTGGGGCGGACTTCACCCCGAACAGGTGAAGTGGCCGGCGACTTGGTCACCGGTGTCCGCGAAATGTCAGCGGGAGCAGCCGGAACGACGCGGCTGTCGCCGAAGTTTCCACTTCCCCGACTGCGCTCGACTGGGGCGACTCCGATTTCGCTGCGGCCCGTTCGAGCAACCGAACCCCTGGCGGCATCCACCGGAACGCCTGAAACGGTTGGCGCTTTCGCCTTGGGCGAATCGGTCCGCGCCGTGCCATCTCTCAGAACTTCACCGCCGCCATTGCCGGTGGCGAATTGGGGGCGATGCACCGCCAGCGTGCGCCCATCGCGGGCGAGCCGTTCGTTGCGTGGTCCGCCAGCAGGCTGATCACGAAGGTTCACCGTCCGAACTTCGGTGCGCGTGTATTGGCGAACGCGGTCGGGAGAGATGCCGCCGTTGATCACGGTGTTGTTGTTGCCGTTGCCATAATTGTTGATGACGGTGGTGTTGTTGTAAACTTGGTTGGCGTAATGGGACGGCACGCGGTAGTCGTAAGGCCGCGCCGAGCAGAAACCTCCCCACGGGACGAAGGTGTAGCAACTGGCGGCCAGGCCAAAGCCAAAGCTAACCCCCACGGAACTGCCATAATACGAGAAACCGACCGCCGGTTGGTAGCAAGCCGTCGGCGGCAAGGGCGCCCAGCCGCAGTAGTCGCCGCTGTAACGCCAGCTCACCCAGGACGGCGCCCAAACAGTGTCCGGCCACCAGCACCAACCGCGGGACGGATGCGTGAACCACCGACCATAGTGAAACGTGGTCGCCCCCCACGAATAATCCGACAGCCAATACCAGCCCGCGTCGGTGTAAACCCAGCGACCACGGTCACCGTAGGGCTGCCAGTTGGGATTTGCGACCACAACCGTCGGTTGCCAGCAGCGACCGTAGCCCTCCACATCTATCCAGTTGCCGTACGGCGCCAGCGAATTGTAAAAGTAATTATTGGAAACGTAGGTCGGTTGCGCTTCCGCCACGGGCGCAGCCGGCGGCGTATTCACATAACTCGGAGCCGCGGCGATCGGCTCCGGTGCGGGCTCGGGGACCACTTCCGGTTTTGGCGCCGGGGCTTGCACCAGGCTCGCCCCCGAGCCTTTCAACCTCTGGTCGCGTTGCATCATCATCGTGATGACGCCGTCAGAGACGCCAATGTCGTTCAGGTAAACAATCTCTTCCGAATCGAGGTCGAATGGTTCAATCGAGTTGGTAATGAAAGTGAGTATGACGTTTTCGCCCACGCCGGACTGCGCAAGCTTGATGACATCCGCGAGGGGCGTGGCCGGGAGGATGTTCGGCGGAAGAACCGGTTCGACGCGCGGCACTAATGCCGCAGTAGTGGTGGTTTCCGCCAGCGTTGTTGTGGGGCTGTGGCCTCCGGCGGATGTAACCGCAGTGGGCGGAACGTTGGTGAGGGTGGAGGCGGCATTGGTGGCGTTCGACTGGGTGCAGCCGCCCACAAATGGCAGGGCTAACAGCGTCAGCAACAGACCCAGATTGGTAAGAGAGCGGATATTCATATTGTTTTCCTAATGACTCGCATTATGCGTTGGTCAACCGATTCGACGGTGGGCGGGGACGCTTATTCAGCCGCGGAAACACCGTCCCAAAGCCCTTGCGCCAAGCCGATTAACTGGTAGCCCCACCCCGAATTGAACGGGGATCCACGGTTTAGGAAATCACCCGATGTGTTGCGGTCAAATGCCTGATTCACGGCAACTTCCTGTCGTTGGTTTTTTTATATCAATTCGCTACACAGCATGGTCTGGCACGTTTCGGCACACAAGGGCACAAAGGTTGTCACG
>JANOHH010000436.1:0-2248 GCA_031406395.1 Verrucomicrobiota bacterium
TTCCTGTAGCGTCTGGCAAACACACGAGAAGCCTATGTTGAACCCAACTCGCCTTTCGCGACTCCTGGCCGCTGTGATGGCTTCGCTCCGCCGAAGACTCGGAGCGAGAGCCATCCACGACAGCTCCACCCGCTGGTGTCCCCGGAACCAACCGGTGTGCCGGCAGGTTTTGGACGGCGCCAGCCCTCGGGTGCTTGCGACGCAGACTGCCCGAATCGGCAGCGGAGCGCCGAACACCAAGACGCATTCGCGCCGCCACCCTCGGTGGCACCGCGCGGTTGAGCAGCCTGGGAAGTATTTCGCGATGGTGGGGTTCGTGTTCTACCAGTTGGCCGTCTTTGCCGCACCCGCCGTCCCAGACAAACTCGTCGTGCTCACCTTTGACGACGCAGTCAAATCGCATCGCACCGTCGTCGCACCGCTGTTGAAAGAACTGGGCTTCGGGGCCACGTTTTTCGTCACGCACAAGTGGATGGATGACCGGACGAATTTCATGACGTGGGAGGAGATTGGTGAAATTCACCAGCTGGGTTTCGAGATCGGCAACCACAGTTGGACGCACGACGACTTTTCCCAGCCGAAAAACGCCGCCCGGCTCGCCGGGGAACTGTCTCTGGTTGACCGGGAGCTTGGCCAGACGAAAGCCAAAGTGCCGCGGCCCGTGAGTTTTGCCTATTGCGGCAATACCTTCGGCCCCGAGGCCGTGCAACGGCTCGTTGATCTCGGTTACAAATTCGCCCGGCGCGGCGAGCAACCGGAAGCGCGCTATGGCACCCTGGACATCGGCGCGACGTATGACCCCAAGCGCCATCATCCGCTGCTCATCCCGACCACCGGCGACGCCTACCCCAGCTGGACGCTGGAGCATTTCAAACAAGTGGTGGCTCGCGCAACCAACGGGCAGGTCGTCGTGCTGCAATTCCACGGCGTGCCGGACGTGGCGCATCCCTGGGTGCACACTCCGCCGGAGCGATTTCGGGAATACATGGCTTACCTCAAGGAGAAGAATTTTCGTTGCATCCCCCTGCGCGACCTGGAGGCGTATGTTGATCGGGGAAATCTCCCCGCCGACCCGCTGCTCAAGCTCCGGCAACCATCCCGTACACCGGAGAAACTCGTCCTGCCAGCCGAGGTGACCGCGACCCGCCGGGACTTGCGGTTCTGGTTGGAGAACATGCTGGTTCACCATCGCTACTCCTGGGACGAAGCGGCGCGGGTTTGCGGCTGGAGCGCGGAAGAGGTGCGGCAGAAAGCTGCCGAACTGAACATCAGTCGCGACGCGACTCCGAAGAAACTGGCCGAAGGACGGGTTCACTTGCTGCCGTATCCCGGCGGACGCGAAGTGCGGCGGGGCTTTACCGATGGCAACATTGATTTTCAGCGCGGCATGAAGGCGAGCGTGTTCCTGCCGTGGGACCCGACGAGTTACGTGGTCGTGGATCTGCCGGAAGCGATCTTCAGCAACAATCGGTTGCTCTATCTCGCGCACACGCACATCCCGACGATCTGGGACGAACAAAACGTCATCATGGAAAACATTGATTGGACGCGCGCGGCGGACGGAAGTCTGCGTTTTGAGCGGGTGTTGCCGAACAAGATTGCCTTCGGCGCTTCGATAATTCCCAAGGGCGGCGGCGCGGACATGGAGTTATGGTTGCGAAATGATTCGGACCAAACGCTTCCCGGCCTGCGCACCCAAATCTGTGATCACCTGAAGGGCGCGCCGGAGTTCAATTCGCAGACGACGACGAACAAAATCTTTCAGATGCCGTCGGTGGCGGTTCACTCGGCGGTTGGTGATCGCTGGATTCTGACCACTTGGGAGCGCTGCGGCCGTGCCTGGGGAAATCCACTCGTTCCGTGTCTGCACGCCGACCCGGTATTGCCCGATTGTGCGCCGGGCGCAACCGTTCGCGTGCGCGGTCGGCTCTGGTTTTACGAGGGCAAAGACATTGACCGGGAGTTGCAAGCGGCCAAAGTACGGTTTCAATGAAGCAACAGGGTGAGCCCGGCGGGCTTTCGCGCAGGATCGCCGATGGCAGTTCGCTAACCTGGACATTTCACACCGCGCGCGGAACGCCGACTGACCGTAGCCGCCGACGTGAGGAGGCGGACCCGCTGCAACGCCCGCTCCATCCGCCTCCTCACCTCGGCGGCTACGACGTTTGTGAACAATCCGGGTTAACGATTCAGCACCTGGGCGAGGTGCGGCGTGAAAAGGCGCGGCTCCAGGAGAAATGAATCGTGG
>JANOHH010000462.1:0-1878 GCA_031406395.1 Verrucomicrobiota bacterium
GATCGAACTCGCCTGTGCCGTGGTCAACTACGCGCCCGTCGAGGCGATCATCCTGGAACGGGATGAGGATTTTCCCGCCCCGCCGGAACTGGAAAGGGAAATCACCAAGCTGGAGCGAATCTGTGCCGGCCGCTGATTTCATCACCGCCCTCGGCCGGCTGCTGCGCGACGGTGCGATGCGGGACGCGCTGGCTGCGAATCCGCGCGCCTTGGCCGCGCAACTCAACCTTTGTGAGCGCGATTGGGTGGCCCTGGCGCAACTCATTCCCGCCGACCTGGAATTTCAGGCACGGGTCCTCCTCGGAAAACGTTGCGACCTCGTGCGTCGCATCATTCCTGAAACCTGCCGTCGGCTTGGCGCCGAAACTTGGCCGGTCTTCCATGCCTACGCCCGGACAAACTGGCCGACGCACGGACCGTCCGCGGCACACGACGCTCAAGGCTTCTGCCGCCACCTGCAGCAACACCAGCCCGATTCCCTCTGCGAAGCTGAATTGAACCGCCTCCGCTTCGCCCTTTCGCAAAAACGTTTTGCCCTCCACTTCATCCGCCGCCGGCAGCCGGGCAACCAAACCAAACCCGCACTGCAACTCTTTTTTCGTCTCACCCGTCAACGCTGGCGCGAAACAACGATTTACTGCCGGTTGTGATTGTTTTTTGATCGGTTGTTCCAGCCGAATTCGCCCTTGTCACCGGTTCCAGCCCGGGTATCTTGAACGCGAATCCAGCAACCGCACCAACCGACCTGAATAATGAGCCAAGCCAAACCCATACCTGACGGTTATGAACACGCCACGCCCCATCTGATTTGCCGCGACGCGACGCAGGCCATTGAATTTTACAAGCAAGCCTTCGCTGCTACGGAACTTTATCGCATTCCCATGCCGGATGGAAAAGTCGGTCACGCTGAAATCAAGATTGCCGGGGCCATCATCATGTTGGCGGACGAATGCCCGGATATGGGCGCCACCAGTCCGGAAACGCTGGGCGGCACGCCAGTGAGCCTGATGGTTTACGTCGCAGACGTGGACGCGTTTTCGGCCCAGGCCATCGCGGCCGGCGCGAAAGTGCTCGAACCCATCAAGGACCAGTTCTACGGCGACCGCAGTTGCAAACTCGCCGACCCTGCCGGTCATGTCTGGATGTTCGCCACGCACACGGAAGATGTTCCGCCGGAGGAAATCGCCGCGCGCGCGGCCAAACTTTTCGGCGGAGTACCAAATTAAAATTACATGGCTGCCAAACCCAAAATCGGCCACATAGCGTGGACGGACCTCACGGTGAAGTCCGCCGCCAAGGTTGGCGACTTCTACGCCGCGGTCGTCGGCTGGAAAATCACCGAGGTGGACATGGGTGGCTATGCCGATTACGCCATGAACCGCCCGGCGGACGGTCAGACGGTCGCTGGCGTGTGCCACGCGCGGGGAGCAAACGCCGACCTCCCGCCGCAGTGGCTCATTTACATCAACGTCGCCAGTCTCAAAACGAGCCTCGCCCGCTGCCGCAAACTTGGTGGCGAGGTGATTTGTCCGGCGCGCAAGCTCATGGGCGGGCGCATGGCCGTGATTCGCGATCCCGCCGGCGCCGTCGCGGCGCTTTACGAACCGGCTTGCGAATGAAACCGCCACGGATGGAACATGATTCCCGCGCCGCAGTGCGCCCGATCAATGCCGCCGAAACGTGGCCGTTGCGCCAATCGGTGCTCCGTCCGGGTCGGCCCCTCACCACCGCACAATTCCCCGGCGACGACCTGCCGACCACCAAACATTTCGGTGCGTTTCAGGGCGACGAACTCGTGGGCATCGCCTCGCTCTTTCTCGCCGACATGCCGAAACATCCCGGCGGGAGCGCGCTGCAACTGCGCGGCATGGCCACCGC
>JANOHH010000465.1:0-3710 GCA_031406395.1 Verrucomicrobiota bacterium
TGCCGAAAACATCCTCGCGTTTCGCTGCATTCACAGCAGCCGAAGGCTCGGCGAGTTCTGGAAATACAGACTCAACACCCACGCGGCGCGTAACGACACCCTCGCGTTGGCAGCTTAAGAGAAGAATTATGTCTCACACACAACGCTCGGTGTCAGCGTTCATTCCGTTTGACTTTACCGCTTTTTGACCAAGCATTCGGACAATTATGGAATGGATTACCTCACCGGAAATTTGGATCAGCCTACTCACGTTGACCGTGCTCGAAATTATTCTGGGCATAGATAACATCGTTTTCATCTCGATCCTCGCGGGCAAACTGCCCAAGGAGCAGCAGGCCAAGGCCCGCCAAACCGGCCTGATGCTGGCGCTTTTCACGCGCATCCTGCTCCTGTGCGGCCTGGCCTTCATGGTCAAGCTGACCAAACCACTATTCGAAATTCCGACCCTCGGCCTGCTCGACCATGCGCATCCGGTATCGGGGCGCGACCTGATTCTCATCTTCGGCGGCTTGTTCCTGCTCTGGAAAAGCACCCATGAAATTCACGATAAACTCGAAGGCGAAGACGGCGAAGTCACCAGCCGCGTGGTGCCCAAGTTCTCCGCCGTGATCGTGCAGATTCTCCTCCTCGACATCGTGTTCTCGCTGGACTCGGTCATCACCGCTGTCGGCATGGCCAAACATCTGGGCGTAATGATTGCCGCCGTCATCATCGCGCTGGTGTTCATGCTGTTCTTCGCCGGGAGGATCAGCGATTTCATTCACAAACATCCGTCCCTGAAGATGCTCGCGTTGAGCTTTCTGCTCCTGATTGGCTGCGCGCTGGTCGCCGAAGGTTTCCACAAGGAAATCCCGAAAGGTTACATCTACTTCGCGATGGCTTTCTCGGTTGGCGTGGAAAGCCTGAATATCCGGACTCGCATGAAGAAAAAGCCCGCGCCGGTGGAATTGCATCAGCCGTATCGGTAAGTTGGAGCGGCGGTTTCCGATCCCGAGCCTATGGTAGCAGCCTGGCGCGGTAGAATCGGCCGGCATTGGTCGCCGGCTGCTCGATGAAGGGCACGGTGCCGGTCACATTGGTCAGCGTTCCCACAGCGGACCAGTCCGTCAGATTAGTCGAGACCTGCACCTGATACACCTGTCCCGGCGGGCCCGAGATCATCATGCTGAACTGGTTGCCCGCTTGCATAGTGGGCGACTCGATCACGATTGGAGCGAGGGGTGCGTCGGTCACGGTGACGGTTACCCAGGCCCAACTCAGGCCGCCGGCCCCATCGCTCAGGAGGTAACCAAACCCGTCCGTGCCCACGAAACCCGTGGGAGGTGTGTAATGCACCGTTTGATTGCCATTGATCGCGGCCGAGCCGTATTGCGGAAGCTCCACGCTGGCGATGAGCTTGGGTGCGCCATTCTGTACGGTGTCATTGGCCAGCACATTAATGTCAATCGCCTGGTTCATGTAGGCGATACTGGAGTCGTTGAACGCTTGCGGGTTGTTGCCCACGAACGTCCGGACTTGATAGGCCACCGCGGCCGACCAATCTCCCACCAGGGAAACATCCTGTGCCTGAGCGCGGAGGTTCACGACGTTGGTGAAGCCACCTCCCAAGTCGTGCAACGCGTCCCAATAAACCCGGTGCGTTCGGCCCGTGGGATGGGTGGTCACCGACTGATCGGGATGGATTGTGGCGTTCCACCACGCACTGCTCAATGGCGACTGATACTGCAGCGTGAACCGGACCGGATTGGCTTCCGCGTCCCAACAGCGGACGTCCACCGCGGCGAGGTTCGTGCCCGCGTTCGGGGTGGGCAGGATTTGGGTGACGGGCGCGGTCTGGGGATACTCCGCCGCGACGAACAGTTCGCGCTGCGGCGGCCAGAGAATCACCTCGCAACGGTTGGGCGTCGCCGGGTCCACGCGCAGGCCGAGCAGGCTCTGCGCCGGGTCCAGCGTCCGCACCCCGGCCAGCGCGTGCCAGGCTTTGCCCTGGTCGTGGGCGCTGAAGAGCTGGCGTTGCAGCGGCGCGGTGGTGTTGGTGGCCGACCACGAGAACAACCGTCCGTCCGGCTCGGCGATAAAGAGCACCTGCTGGTTGCCGTAAAGCACCTCGAGGCTGGCCAGGCCGTAGGACTGCGCGAGGGAAGCACCGGACATGGGGTAACGCTGGGTTGTGCCGAGGGCGGTCAGATTGGTCCCGTTGAACAGGTATTCGGCCACCACAAAATCATCGCCGGCATCCATCACATTATTAAGGTTCTTGTCATCCACGAAGGAGTAAAGGACGGAGACGGCGTTGGTCAGCCGGAGATTCCCGGTGTTCAGCGAGTGCCCTTTCCAAAGCAGCCGCTGAGAGGCTGCGGGCGGGGAGCCCAACACCGAGCGGTTCTCCACGGCGCCGACCTCAACGACTCCGGGCAACAAGGCATTGTTGAAATTATCATCCCATTTTCCGCCAAAAGGAAAATACTTGCATCCCACATTCCCATTACCAGCCGGTTGCCCGGGTTCCCAGTTCGCGTAAGTAAAGGGTGCTCCGCTGGCCCATTGCCATGGCGCAGTCAAAATGCTGCGCGACAAACCAATCCAAAAACTTACGGTCCCGCCACTACTGAACTGATTCCACAGCCACGTGTCCAATGTGACATCCGTCACCGTGGCCAGGTTGCCGCCATACGTATTGCGGGCAAAACTCTGCGCGTTGGTCCAGGTGAGCGAATTTGTCGTAAGGAAAAACCATCGCGAGTAAGCTTCATTCCAAACCGCATTCGTCGGCACGATGACGTCGTGGCCGAGCACTTGGATTCCGCCGGAATCCAGCACCCGGGCGCCGCGTGGGGCCACGCCATGCAATCCGGGAACGGTGATCGTGCCCAACCCGCGCGTCGAGGCATTGGTGTTGGCCGACACGACCGTCCAAGCGTTCGTGGCAAACATGAGGTAGCAGGGACTTCCCGGCGGCGCACTGGGCCGCGCGAAACTCGCGAGCACGTCGTCCCCGGCGCGCACCCCGAGCACGAACGCCGCATCGCCGGTGGAAGTCGCGATGGTATTGGAGTTCCAGATGCCACCCACGCGCGTGAACTCAACCACCCGGCCCGCTCCGCCCGTCTGCCGCAGGCCGGCGTAAATGGCCGCGCTCGGACGATTGGCCGGCTGACCCACCGCCAGCGAAGTCACCCCAAACGCTCCGATGCCCACCCGCTGCGTGGACCAGCCAATGGAAGTCTGGGAGAGGATGACCAGGAAATTGGTGGTCGTGCCGGGATTGCCGTCGGCGCTGACGATGATTTCCTCGGCGCCGATGCCGTCGAGTTGGCCCACCGCCACCACGCAATTGGAGGGAATGAAGGGGAAGACAATGCCGGCGGTGATGTTGCTCCCGACGGGGCCGAGCGGATCCGCCGGCACGCTGCTGGCATTCCGTGGGTCACTGCCCGCCCACCATTCCTGACCATCCGAGTAGCCGTCGCCGTCGCTGTCGATGAACTGGCCGTTAATGTCGGAGAACAGTCCGTTGCTGTCAGAGTACGGGCCGTTGGTGCCGGCCTCACGCGAGAGGTAGGCCTGACGCAGCAGGTTGTCGTTGCCGTCGTAGCTGTAGAGCAGTGACTGGCCATTGGCGTAATCCACACCCACCAGACGGCTCAATGAGTCGTATTGGTAACGCTGACCCGAGGATAACAAGTCGCTGGACAGCGGATCGCGTCCGG